>JBDTJD010000253.1:0-4130 GCA_039935975.1 Caldimonas sp. | reverse complement strand
CGCGGGACGCAGCTCCTGCGCGGTACGCTCCCCGACGGCAGCACCACGTACCTGATCGAATCGCCCCTGTACGCCTGGGAGGGCAACCCCTACGTCGACGCCCGTGGCGAGCCCTACGCCGACAGCCACCTGCGCTTCGCCCTGCTCGGCCGCGTGGCCGCGCAGCTCGCCGAAGGGCTCGACCGCGGCTGGCGGCCGCAGGTGGTCCACGGCCACGACTGGCATGCGGGCCTGGCCCCGGTCTATCTCGCCCTCGCGGCACAACGTCAGGGTCGACGCCTCGCGGGCAGCGTGTTCACGGTGCACAACCTTGCCTTCCAGGGTCTCTTCCCGATGGAAGTGGCGGCCGCTCTGGAGCTGCCTGTTCAGTTGCTTCACATGCACGGACTCGAGTTCCATCACCAGCTGTCGTTCATGAAGGGCGGGCTGGTCTACGCCGACAAGCTCACCACGGTCAGCCCGACCTATGCCCGCGAGATCCAGGAGGCCGAGCAAGGATGCGGCCTGGACGGCCTGCTGCGCGCGCGCTCCGGCGACCTGAGCGGCATCCTCAACGGCGTCGATCCTGCCGTCTGGAACCCGGCCACGGACGCGCTCCTTCCCGCGCCGTACCCATCAGACGACCTGCGCGGCAAGGCCACCTGCCGCTCACACCTGCAGGTCGAGTTCGGCCTCGCGCGCCAGGACAATGCGCCGCTCTTCGGCATCGTCAGCCGCCTCACCGACCAGAAGGGCATCCACCTCATCCTCGCCGGGCTGCCCGAGCTGATTCGTCGGGGTGGCCAGCTGGTGGTGCTCGGCAGCGGCGACCGCGCGCTTGAAGGCGCCTTGCGCGCGGCCGCGGCCGCGCAGCCCGATCGGATCGGCCTCAGCCTCGGCTACGACGAGGCCCTGGCGCACCGCATCGTCGCCGGTGCCGACGTCATCCTCGTGCCGTCGCGCTTCGAGCCGTGTGGGCTGACGCAGCTCTACGGCCTGCGCTACGGCACCCTGCCTCTGGTGCGGCGCGTCGGCGGCCTGGCCGACAGCGTGGTCGACTGCGCCGTCGAGAACCTCGCGGACCGGAGCGCGACCGGCTTCGTGTTCTCACGCTTCGACGTCGCCGACTACCTCGCCGCCATGCGGCGCGCCTGCATCCTCTACGACCGGCGCGATGACTGGCGTCAGGTCCAGGCCAGCGCCATGGCGCAGCAATTCGACTGGGACGCGGCGGCCGAACGTTATGCCGCGCTGTATCACGAGGTCGCCGTCGCCGGCGACGTCAGCTGAGGATTCTCCGTTTGAGCGCTACCGAGAACGCTTCTTCCGACCTTCGCGCCGCCTTCGCGGCGGCGCTGCAACGCGCCATGGACCAGCTGGGCGGGCCGCCCGACGTGGCCGATCTCCTGCGCGCCGCGGCTCACGCCTGCCGCGAAGAGCTGACGCGACGGTGGGCGGCGAGCCAGGCACAGGATCGCGCTCGATCGGGCTCGGCCGTGCGCAGGGTGCACTACCTGTCGATGGAGTTCCTGATCGGACGCTCGCTCGGCAACGCGCTTGCCGCTCTCGGCCTCGCCGAGCCGCTCGCCGAACTACTGGCAGGCCGCGGCGTATCGCTTCCCGACCTCCTCGAGCACGAGGCCGACGCGGCGCTCGGCAACGGCGGCCTCGGCCGACTGGCGGCCTGCTTCCTCGATTCCTTTGCCGAACTCGGCCTGCCCTCGTTCGGCTACGGGCTGCGCTATCGCTACGGCATGTTCACCCAGCGCATCCGCGACGGACAGCAGGTCGAGCAGCCCGACGACTGGATGCGCGACGGCAATCCGTGGGAGGTGGCGCGGCCCGAGCGGCGCTTTCCGGTCGGCTTCGGCGGGTCGGTGACAGCCGACGGCGAGCGGCGCCGCTGGATCCCCGCCGAACGGCTCGTGGCGGCTGCGTACGACCTCGTCGTGCCGGCCCACCATGGCGGGCGCACGTCGACCTTGCGTCTCTGGCAGGCCACCTCCGCGGACAGCATCGATCTGGAGGCCTTCCGCCGCGGTGACCAGGCCGAAGCCGGCCGACCGCTGGTTGCGGCGGACATGCTGAACTGGGTTCTCTACCCCGACGACAGCACCCGGGCCGGCCGTCTGCTCCGACTGAAGCAGGAAGCCTTCCTCGTCGGCGCGTCGCTCCAGGACATCGTCGAGCGCGAGTTTTCGGAACGGGGCACGTTGGACGACTTCAGCCGACGCAACGCGATCCATCTCAACGACACCCATCCCGCGCTCGCGCCGGCCGAACTGATGCGACTGCTCCTCGACGAGCATGGATTCGAGTGGAGCGCCGCCTGGGCGCTGACACGGCAGGTCGTTTCATACACCAATCACACCCTGATGCCCGAGGCGCTCGAGACGTGGCCGCTGGAGATGTTCGGCCAGCTGCTGCCGCGTCATCTCGAGATCGTCTACGAGATCAACGAACGCTTTCTCGCGGACGTGCGCCGGCAATTCGCTGGGGACGAGGCCATGGCGGGGCGGGTTTCGCTCATCGACGAGAGCGGCGAGCGACGCGTGCGCATGGCCGCGCTCGCGATCGTCGCCTCGAACAAGGTCAACGGCGTCTCGAAGCTCCATTCCGAGCTGATGGTGCAGACCATCTTCGCCGACTACGCGAAGATCTTTCCGGAGCGCTTCCACAACGTCACCAACGGCGTATCGCCACGTCGTTGGTTGATGCAGGCGAACCCGGGATTGGCCGCCGCGATCGACGGCGCGATCGGCCCGGCCTGGCGTCGCGATCTGACACGCCTGTCCGCGCTGAAGCGGCTCGCTGGCGCCGACACCTTCCTCGGGGAGGTGGCGGCCGCCAAGCAGCACAACAAGGAGCGCCTGGCCCGTCTCGTTCGCGCCGAGCTCGGCATCGCCGTGAACACCCGCAGCCTCTTCGACGTCCAGGTCAAGCGCATCCACGAGTACAAGCGCCAGCTCCTCAACCTGCTGCACGTGGTGGCCCGGCACCAGGCGATCGTCGCCGGCGCACCGCTGCAGCCGCGCACGGTGTTCATCGCGGGAAAGGCAGCCTCGGCCTACCAGCAGGCCAAGCTCATCGTCCGTCTCGCCCACGACATCGCCGCCGCCATCAACGACGATCCACGCTCGAGCGCGCTGCTGAAGCTGGTGTTCGTCCCCGACTACGACGTCGGCCTGGCGGAGACCGTCATTCCGGCGACCGACCTGAGCGAGCAGATCTCGACCGCCGGCACCGAGGCCTCCGGCACGGGCAACATGAAGTTCGCCCTCAACGGCGCGCTCACCATCGGCACCTGGGACGGCGCCAACATCGAGATGGCGCAGGCGATGGGCGAGGAGAACATGTTCGTCTTCGGCCTGCGTGTCGCCGAGGTGCAGGCTTTGAAGGCCGGTGGCTACGAGCCCGCGCGGTACCTCGAGCGCGAAGCGGCGCTGCAGCGCGCCTTCGCCGCCGTGGCCGACGGCGACTTCTCTCCCGGCGAGCCCGAGCGCTACCGGACGCTGACGGACGAGCTGCTGCACCGTGACACCTACATGCTGATGGCCGACTTCGGTGCCTACGTCGATGCCCAGGCGCGCGTCGACGAGCTTTTCGCGAAGCCGGCAGCATGGACCGCGCGTGCCGTCGCCAACGTCGCCGCAATGGGCAGCTTCTCGTCCGACCGCGCCGTGGCCGAGTACGCCGAGCGTGTGTGGCGGCCGCCGCCGCAGCCGTAGTGGCGGCTTCAGAGAAGCCGACATTCACGTCGGTCTTTCGCAGTTTCTCGCAACCCGCCAGCAGCGGACGGCCTCGAAGATCACCAGGACCGCAACGGCCGCCCCGGCACGGCCATCGCGTCGAATCCGATCCGCACATGAGCGAGCGCCCCAGCGATCGCGCCCGACATGAGGCCGATCCACATGACCGCGGAGACGGTCCACAGCCGAAGCGCCGATCAGTGTTCCCGGGATCGAGCGATCACGACGCGTGCTCCACGGCTCGCTCGGACGACCGGTCAGCGCACGATCAGCACGGGCCTGCGCGAATTGTTCAGTGCGCCCGTGGCCACACTGCCGAGCAGCGCGCGCTCCACACCGCCCGTTTCCCGGGCGCCGACCACGAGCACGTCGGCTTCGTGCACGCGAGCCGCGGTCAACAGG
>JBDTJD010000252.1:0-7653 GCA_039935975.1 Caldimonas sp. | reverse complement strand
CCGCTGAGCGAGGCCGGCGAGATCTTCCCGATGGCGCCCATGGTGCCGGTGCCGCACAGCCACCGCTGGTTTCTCGGTGTTTCCAACCTGCGCGGCCATCTCAACGGCGTCGTCGACCTGGCCGGATTCCTGGGGCTGAAGGGCGCCGAGGCGCCGCGCGAGCAGGGCCGGCTGGTCGGCTTCAACCAGTCGCTCGACATCAACTGCGTGCTCTTCGTCGACCGGCTGTCGGGGCTGCGCAGCGCGGACGAGCTCACCCGCGACACCGACGAGGCGGGCGCGCGCCCGAGCTTTGCCGGCGCGCGCTATCGCGACGCGTCGTCGCGCGTGTGGCAGGAGTTGCATCTCGCCGAGCTGGCGGGCGACGAATCGTTCCTTCGCATCGTCGTCTGACATGACGTGCGGCAAGCGGCGATGGAACAACGCTAAGAGGTCGATATGAGCTTCGTGAACAAGATCAGGGGTTGGGGTCAAAAGGGCGACGCGGAAGGCGACGTGATCGAGCACGATCGCCCGGACGTCGACGTCGATGGGTCGAGACACTCGGTATCGGCCGGCGCCGCCACCGACCTGCCGCTGGTCGACATCGAGGCCGCGTCGGCCTTCGACGCCGCCCCGCTGCAGACGGGCGAGGGCACGCACCAGGAGAGCTCGATCATCTCGGAGGCGACGCCGTCCGAGACCGCCGACTTCACCGAGACGCGCCTGCAGGAAGACACCGGCGCCGCGCCGCTCGGCGCCGCCCTGCCGCTGATCGGCAACCGGCCGGCGCCCGAGCAGCAGCGCATCCTGCTCGCCCTCCTCGGCATCGGCCTGTTCGGGCTGATCGTGCTGACCGTGCTGTCCTTCGTCTCGGCCGGGCGCGGCTCTGCCCAGGTCGCGGCCAGCGGCCAGGCGCTGATGCAGTCGCAGCGGCTCGCCAAGTCGGTCTCGCAGGCCCTGACCGGCAGTGAAAAGGCGTTTGCGGAGGTGAAGGAAAGCGCGCAGGTGCTCGCCAGCAACGTGCGCAGCCTGAAGACCGGCGAAGGCTCCGTCGCCGCCGCCCCTTCGGGCGTGCAGAACGAGCTCGACGCGGTGCTGCCGCTGGTCGACCGCGCCGAGAAGAACGCCGGCATCGTGGTGGCTCAGCAGAAGGCGCTGACCGAGGTCAGCCAGTCGCTGCGCGCGATCAACAAGCAGTCGGTCGACCTGCTCGAGTCGACGCAGGCGATCCTGTCGCTCAAGCTCCAGCGCGACACCAGCCCGAACGAGGTCTCGGCACTCGGCCAGCTCGTCATGCTGACGCAGCGGATCGGCAAGTCGGCGAACGAGTTCCTCACCGCCGAAGGCGTCAACCCCGAGGCCGTCGTCCTGCTGGGCAAGGACTTGAACTCGTTCAACGACATCACCAAGGGCCTGCTCGACGGCAACCCGCAGATGGGCCTGCCCGGCGCGCGCGACCCGCAGGTGCGCGATCGCCTGATCGCCCTGTCCAAGCAGTACCAGGACACGCGCGCTCGCGGCGGCCTCATCCTCGACAACCTCGCCGGCCTCAACGCCGCGCGCGAGGCCGAGAACGCGGTCGTCACCGACAGCGAGGCGCTGCGGAAGAACCTCGAGGCGGTGCAGGACAAGCTCGGGCGCGAGACCGGCTTCAGCGGGCTGTCGCTCGCCCTGCTGATCCTGTCGGCGCTCCTGGTGATCTTCGGCGGCTACGGCTTCCTGCGCCTGTACGTGAGCGAGCAGGGCCAGCGCGCGACCCTGGCGCAGAACCGGCGCCTCGAGGCCGAGACGCAGGAAAAGGAAGCCAAGCGCGTCAACGACGCGAACCAGGCGGCGATCCTGCGACTGATGAACGAGCTGCAGGGCGTGGCCGAAGGCGACCTGACCCAGCAGGCGACGGTCACCGAGGACATCACCGGCGCCATCGCCGACTCCGTGAACTACACCGTCGAGGAGCTGCGCACGCTGGTCTCGCAGGTGCAAGGCACGGCGACGCGGGTGACCGCGACCACCGAACAGGTCGAAGCCAATTCTTCCGAGCTGCTGGCGACCTCGTCGGAGCAATTGCGCGAAATCCGCGACACCGGTGAATCGGTGCTTCAGATGGCCGGCCGGATCAACAACGTGTCGACCCAGGCGCAGGAGACGGCCCAGGTCGCCAAGCAGTCGCTCGAGGCCACCGAGTCGGGCCTGAAGGCGGTGCAGAACACGATCGGCGGCATGAACTCGATCCGCGACCAGATCCAGGAGACGTCGAAGCGCATCAAGCGCCTGGGCGAATCGTCGCAGGAGATCGGCGAGATCACCGAGCTGATCTCCGACATCACCGAGCAGACCAACGTGCTCGCGCTGAACGCCGCGATCCAGGCCGCGTCGGCCGGCGAGGCGGGCCGGGGCTTCTCGGTCGTGGCCGAGGAAGTGCAGCGGCTGGCCGAGCGCTCGGCCGACGCGACGCGCCAGATCGCCGCGCTCGTGAAGACGATTCAGACCGACACCCAGGACGCCGTCGGCGCCATGGAGCGGTCGACGCAAGGCGTGGTCGAGGGAACGCGCCTGTCGGACGCCGCCGGCACGGCGCTGGGCGAGATCGACCGCGTGACGCACAAGCTCACCGACCTGGTCGCGCAGATCTCGACCCAGTCGCTCTCGGAAGCGCAGTCGGCCAACGTCGTCGCCGCCAACATCCAGCACATCTTCGCCGTCACCGAGCAGACCAGCGAGGGCACGCGCGCGACCGCGACCATGGTGCGCGAGCTGTCGCGCACGGCCGAGGAGCTGAAGCAGTCGGTGTCGCGATTCAAGATCGCCTGAGCGCCGCCCCGCGCGCGCTGCACCGCCTCATTGCCTGACATTCGCCGAGACGCCCGATGGACAGCAACCTCATGGGTCTTGACGACCTGCCGACCACCGGGCCGTCCGACGATCTGAGTTCGATCGCCTGGGTCCACGAGGAGCTGCGCCGCTCGCTCGAGGCCGCCCACAAGTCGCTGCGCCGCTTCCTGAAGGACACCGAGGCCGTCACCGGCTCGGACATCGATTCCGTCGACCCGGGCGTGCTGCGCGCGGCACGGGCGCAGATCCACCAGGGCGTCGGCGCGCTCGAGCTGGTCGGCCTTCCGGCGGCCGCGATCGTGCTGCGCGCGAGCGAGACGGCCGTGCAGCGCGCGGTCGCCAAGCCGCTTTCGCTCACGCCCGATCTCGTCTCCGACCTCGAGCACGCGTCGTTCGGCCTGCTCGACTACCTCTCGCGGCTTCTCAACGGCAAGCCCGTCTCGTCCCTGTCGCTCTTCCCGCTCTATCGCGCGGTGCAGGAGTCGGTCGAGGCCGAGCGCGTCCATCCCGCCGACCTGTGGCCGGTCGACTGGCGCTGGCGCGAGCTCGAGAACGATCCCGACGTCGTCCCGCGCCAGGCCGACACGACGGTGCGCGGCGAGTTCGAAGGCCACCTCCTGTCCTTGATGCGCGGCACGCAGCAGCTGACCGCGGCGGCCAAGATGAGCGAGATCTGCGCTGGCCTCGGCGCCGGCTCGAGCCATCCGCAGGTGCGCACGTTCTGGAACCTGTCGGCGGCGATGTTCGAGGCGCAGCACCACGGCCTGCTCGGCTTCGACGTGTTCACCAAGCGCGTCGCCTCTCGTCTGCTCGCCCAGTTCCGACTCCTCTCGAAGGGCGATTCCGACGTCTCCGAGCGGCTCGCCCGCGACATCCTCTTCTTCTGCTCCCAGGCCGCCCCCGCGGGCCGCGCCGTGCGTGTACCGCGCATCGACGCGGTGCGCGAGGCCTACGGCTTCGCGGAGCAGGTGCCCACCGACTACGCGCACAGCGTCCTCGGCCGGTTCGACCCGGCCATCGTCGCCCACGCCAAGAAGCGCGTCGTCGCTGCCAAGGAATCGTGGTCGGCGACCGCCGGCGGCGAGATGCACCGCCTTGCCGGCCTCTCGGAACAGTTCGCGCTCGTCGGCGATTCGCTGCGGCGCCTCTTCCCCTTCGGAGAGACGTTCGCCACCGAGCTCCAGACCGCGGTCGTCCAGACCCAGCAGTCGCAGGCCGCGCCGCCGGCGCCGCTGGCGATGGAGGTCGCGACCAGCCTGCTCTATCTCGAGGCTGCGCTCGAAGACGGCGATTTCGACCAGCCCGAGCACGCCGAGCGCATCAAGCGCCTCGGCGAGCGGCTCTCGCTCGTGCGCCAGAAGCAGCCGCCCGAGCCGCTCGAGCCGTGGATGGAGGAGCTCTACCGGCGCGTCTCCGACCGGCAGACGATGGGCAGCGTCGTCCAGGAGCTGCGCGCGTCGCTCTCTGAGGTCGAGAAGGCGATCGACAAGTTCTTCCGCAACCCGGCCGATTCGGCCAGCCTGATCGACGTGCCGGTCCAGCTCGGCTCGATGCGCGGCGTGCTCTCGGTGCTGGGCATGGACCCCGCGTCGCAGGCTCTCCTGCGAATGAGGAGCGAGGTCGACGGCCTGGTCTCGACCGAGGTCGACCCCGAGAAGGTGAAGGCGGCCGGCGTCTTCGAACGCCTTGCCGGCAATCTCTCGGCGCTCGGCTTCATGATCGACATGCTGAGCGTCCAGCCGCACATGGCCAAGTCGCTCTTCGTCTACGACGCCGAGGCGGGAACGCTCGCGCCGGTGATGGGACGCAGCGCGGCACCGAGCGTCGGCGGGTTGTCGCCGGTCGAGCCGCGGCTGATCGAGCAGGCCCAGATGCTCGCGTTCACGTCGGTGCGCGAGGATGTGCCGGTGGAAGAGGTCACACGCGACCTCGAGAGGCTCTCGCACGAGGCTCAGGCCGCCGACCAGCCGGCGCTCGCCGCCGCCGTTCTCAGGGCGCAGGAAGCCATCGGCAAGGCCGAGGACGCCGGGGCCGTGACCACCGCGCGCGGCGAGCTCTCTGAAGCGCTCGTCGATTTCGTCGCGACCTCGACCGAGCCGGCCGGGTTCACGCCGGTGAGCACGCCCGCGCCGCTTGCGCCGATCCAGTCGATCACGCTGATCGGCGAGGACGAGCACGACGACGAGATGCGCGAGGTCTTCCTCGAGGAGGCGCGCGAGGTCATCGAGTCGGCCCAGGCGGCATGCGCCGACCTGCACCAGTCGCCCGACGACCTCGGCCTCTTGACGACGCTGCGCCGCGCGTTTCATACCCTCAAGGGCAGCTCACGCATGGTCGGCCTCAACGCCTTCGGCGAGGCCGCCTGGGCGTGCGAGCAGATCTTCAACACCCAGCTCGTCGACCAGCGTGCTGCCGAGCCGGCGCTGCTCGATTTCGCCGTCTGGGTGCTCGGCTACCTGGGCCACTGGGTCGAGGACGTCGCCGCCAAGCGCGACGACGGCCGCGACGAGCGCGAGGTCAAGGCCGCGGCGGAGCGGTTCGGCCGAGGGGCGCCCCTGTCGTCAGGCGCCGCCGCCGACATCTCGCTGCCCGTCGGGCTGCCGCCCGGCCTGCCGAGCCGCGCCGACCTGGACCTGCGCTCGACGTCGGTCGTGCCGCGCATCGACGAGCCGGAGGCCGCCGAAGACCTGTCGTTCGAGCTCGATCTCTCGGGCTTCGACCGCCCCGCCGAGCCGGGCGCGTCGCCGCCGGCGGCGCTGCCGCCGATGGCCGACCCGTCGCCGATGTTCGATCCCTTCGACGACGCGCGCGACCGCGGCATGCAGACGACGCTCACCAACGAGCAGTTCGATGCGATGCCCACGTCCGAGGTCGACCTCGACCTGGGCCACCCGGCACGGGCACCGTCCGGGATCGAGGCCCTCACGGCCGCTTCGACCAGCTACGACAGCGTCGCCGGGTTCGAGCTCGACCTTTCCGTCGACGAGCCGATGCCGGTCGGCGAGGCCACCGATTCGGAGCTCGTCGATCTCGACGTCGGTGCCGATGCACCGCTCGCGGCGGCGCCCGCGACCGACGAGCACGTCAAGGTCGTCGGCCCGCTGCGGATCGGCATCCCGCTCTTCAACATCTACCTGAACGAGGCCGATGAGCTGTCGCGCCGTCTCGTCACCGAGGTCGCCGAGTGGGCGATGGAGCTGCACCGCCCGGTCGGCGAGGTGCCGATCGCGCTCGCCCATTCGCTCGCCGGCAGCTCGGCGACAGTCGGTTTCGCCGATCTCTCGCATCTCGCACGCCTGCTCGAGCACGCTCTCGCGCGCACCCAGGTGATCGGCCGCGGCACCGAGGAAGAGGCGCGCCTCTTCGTCCATTCCGCCGAGGAGATCCGGCGCCTGCTGCACCAGTTCGCCGCCGGCTTCCTGCAGCAGCCCATTCCCGAGCTGCTCGTGCGCCTGGCCGAGCACGAGCTCAGCTCGGCGCGCCGGCTCGAAGCGGTGACCGCGGCCTCGGAACTCGCCGAGGGCAAGGACAGCGAATCGCCGGTCGAGCGTGGCATGGCGGTCGAGCCCCTGCTCGCGCTCGACGAGGCGCCCGATTCAGCCGCCGGTTCGCTGGCCACCGAAGATTCCGGTGCCGGGGCGATGCCGACCGGCGCCGCTCCGCTCGTGCCGGCCGATGCCGTCGAGGATTCGGCTGTGGCCGACTCCGGGCGCGCGACGGAGCCGGACGAACCGGTCCCTGACACGGCGCCGTCGATCCTGTCGCCCGAGGTCGAGGCGAGAGCGCAGACGCCGGCGTCGTCGGATGAGCCTTCCGCCTCGGCCGAAGCGGACGCAGCGACCGCTTCGCGGGTCGTTCATGCCGCTCCGGTCGAAGAGTCGGTCGACGTCGAGCCCGGTCTTGCCGAATCGGCACCGCCGCTCGAAGCCGAGGAGCCGATGGAGACGGCACCGTCGATGTTCGGCGGCCTGGGCACGATCGGCGCGCTCGGCATCGCCGCGCTGAAGCCGCTCGCCGCGGCCTCCTACGAGCCGGGACGTCCCGTGGCTGCGCGGGCCTCGACCTACGGCGACGTCGACGACGAGATCGACGCGGTCGACGCCGTCGATCTCGAGCTCTTCCCGATCTTCGAGGAAGAAGCGCAGGAACTGCTGCCCAAGCTCGACGGCCAGCTGCGCGCCTGGCTGCACGAGCCGGCGGCGACGACCCACGCGGCCGCGTGCATGCGCACGCTGCACACGCTCAAGGGCGGCGCCCGCCTCGCCGGCGCGATGCGGCTGGGCGAGATGGCGCATCGGCTCGAGACCCGGATCGAGCGCCTGACCGCGTCCGACGCAGCGACGCCGGTCCGTGCCGACGTCGAGGCACTGCAAGCCGTTTCCGACGCGATGACGCACGCCTTCGAGGCACTGCGCAGTCGCGACGCCCAGGCCTATTCCGATGCCGTGGCCGCGGTAACGACGCCGCAGGTCGCGGCGCGCCCGACCGAGACGCCGGCACGGCCGGCCGACGCCGCCCAGCCGTTCGCGGCACCGCCCGCCGAGCCGCCGACGATCGACCTGGCCCTCAGCGCGGCACCGATCGCCGGCGCCGAGCCGGCGACGACGCCCGAGATCGGCCGGCCCGGGCCGGTGGCCGAGCCGGCACCGTCACGCGACCGCTCGCGTGGTCGTGGTCGCGGTGCAAAGTCTCCGGCCGCACGCAACGCCGCTGCCGCGAACGAGCCCTCGATCGAGCCGGCGGAGATCGACTGGAGCCGCTTCGCGCAGGCGTCCGGGGCCGCCCGGCCGGTCGAGCGCACGCTTGCCACGCAGTCGGCCGTGCGGGTGCGTGCGCCGC
>JBDTJD010000251.1:0-7357 GCA_039935975.1 Caldimonas sp. | reverse complement strand
GTGATCGAGACGCACACGTTCTTCGGCTCGCAGAACACCTCGTAGCTCCATGTCCCGCCTTCGCGGCCTGTGCCCGACGCCTTGGTGCCGCCGAAGGGCTGGCGCAGGTCGCGCACGTTCTGGCTGTTCACGAAGCACATGCCGGCCTCGATTGCCGCGGCGACGCGATGGGCGCGGCCGAGGTCCCGGGTCCAGACGTAGCTCGACAGGCCGTAGGCGATGTCGTTCGCCTTGGCGACCGCGTCGGCCTCGTCCTCGAAGGCGATGAGGCAGGCGACCGGGCCGAAGATCTCTTCCTGGGCGATGCGCATCCGGTTGTCGACGTCGCCGAAGACCGTCGGCAGCACGAAGTTGCCGGCGCGCATCGCCTCGGGGACGGCCGGCGCGTCAAGTCCGCCGCAGAGCAGCGTCGCGCCCTCCTCGCTGCCGAGCGAAATGTAGCCGCGCACCTTCTCGAGATGGCCTCGGCTGATCATCGGCCCGACGATGGTCTTCTCGTCGAGCGGATCGCCGACCGTGATCCGCTTCGCGCGCTCGACGAAGCGCGCCGCGAACTCGGCGTAGATGGAGCGCTGGACCAGGATGCGCGAGCCCGCGGTGCAGCGCTCGCCATTGTTCGAGAAGATCATGAACACGGCGGCGTCGAGGGCGCGCTCGAAATCGGCGTCGGCGAAGACGACGAAGGGGCTCTTGCCGCCGAGCTCCATCGAGAACTTCTTGAGGCCTGCCGAGCGGACGATGCGGTTGCCGGTTCGGGTCGAGCCGGTGAACGAGATCGCGCGCACGTCGGCGTGCGAGACCAGCGCCTCGCCGGCCTCGTCGCCGAAGCCGTGGACGACGTTGAGCACTCCCGCCGGGATGCCGGCCGCCAGCGCGAGCTCGCCGAGACGCGCCGCGCTCATCGGCGAGAGCTCGCTCATCTTCAATACCGCGGTGTTACCAAAGGCCAGGCAGGGCGCAACCTTCCAGGTCGCCGTCATGAACGGGACGTTCCACGGCGAGATCAGGGCGCATACGCCGACCGGATGGAAGAGCGTGTAGTTGAGGTGAGTCGGCGTCGGGTAGGTGTGGCCGTCGACGCGCACGCACATCTCGGCGAAATAGTGGAAGTTGTCGGCGGCGCGCGGCACGAGCTGCTTTCTCGTCTGCGAGATCACCTGGCCGGTGTCGCGTGTCTCGGTCTCCGAGATCGCCGGCACCTCGGCGGCGATCAGGTCGCCGAGCTTTCGCATCAGCTTCGCGCGCTCGGGCGCAGGCCGGGCCGCCCACGCCGGAAACGCAGCTTTGGCCGCCGCCACTGCCGCGGCGACCTCGTCGGCGCCGCCGCGCGCGACCTCGGCGAGCACCTGCTGCGTCGCCGGATCGACGGTCTCGAAGTAGGTGCGGCTCTCGACTGCACGGCCGTCGATGAGATGCTGGATTCGCATGTCGCTCCTTGGGGCTGCGGGCTGCGGGGGCGCGCGGGTCGGATCGATCGATCGGGACGTCGCCGACCTCAGCCGAGCGGCGAGACGCCGATCAGCGCGCGGTGCGCCCAGAGCAGGAAGAGGACGTAGAGAGCGAGACCCGCGACGACCACGATCACATCGTTGGCGGCGCGCGGCGGCGCGCCCGGCACCTCGTGCGCCTGGGTCGCCGGACGGCGCTTGACGGAGATGCGGTCGGCCACGGCCCAGGCGAGAAACGCCCCGAAGAGGACGACGTCGGCCAGCGTGCCATTGGCGAGCAGGTGCGCCAGCGCCCAGATCTTCACGGAGAGCAGCTGGGGGTGCCGGGTCGCCCGGCTGATGCGGCCGGGGAAGTAGGACGCGATGAAGAGCGGGAACACCGGCACCATCAGGAGCAGCGCGAGATGGCGAAGTGCGACCGGCGGCGTGTAGAGCACGACCGGCTCGCGTCGCGCCATGCCGTAGCCGACGACGAGCACCACGAGCCCGACCGCCGACACGGTCGCGTAGAGGCCCTTCCAGGGCAACGCGCCGAGCCGGTCGATCATCGCCAGGCGCCACCTCGGCGCAACGATCGAGACGCTGTGAACGCCGAGGAAGAGGACGAGGCCGACGACAAGAACCAGCATGGCCGAGATTGTCGCGCGGATCGGTCCGTCGTCACTCGACCGGAAGGACCCGGGGCGTCGCCTGCAGCGTCGATCCGATCTCGATGCGCGGCTTGACCCAGAGCCAGGAAACGGCGCCGACACCCAGCATCGCGAGCGCCGTGGCGGCGAGCGCCTGCGCCGAGTGCATGACCAGCGGCGCGACCACGCCGGCGACCAGGCCGTTGGCCGCGCTGCCGACGAAGGCCTGGAGCGAAGACGCCATGCCGCGTCGCTCCGGCACGAGGTCGAGGACCATCAGGGTCACGACCGGCACCATCATCGCCCAGCCGAAGGCGTAGAGCGCGATCGGCAGGAGCGCCCACCACGCCTCGGGAACGAAGATCAGGTTGAGGACGAGGTTGACGGTCGCGGTGGCGGCCATGACGACGAAGCCGTAGCGGATCTGCCGGGTCGCCTTGACCCGCCCGGCCATGCGCCCGGAGAGCCAGGCGCCGGAGACGATGCCGGCGATGGTCAGCACGAAGAACCAGAAGAACTGGCCCGGGCCGAGGCCGAGGGTCTCGCCGAGGAAGACGGGCGTCGAGAGCACGTAGAGGAACATGCCGTTGAACGGGATGCCGCTGGCGAGCGCGAGCATCAGGAAGCGCGGGTCGCTGGCCAGGCTCCAGTAGCCGCGCAGCAGGTTGCCCGAGTTGAAGGGCTGCCTGTGGCTCGCGTGCAGCGTCTCCGGCAGCAGCTTCCAGTTGGCCGCGAAGAGAGCGATGCCGATGGCCGTGAGGAGCCAGAAGATCGTGTGCCAGCCGGCGTGGATGAAGAGGAAGCCGCCGATCATCGGCGCGATCGCCGGAGCGATGCCGAAGTAGATCGTCACCTGCGACATCACGCGCTGCGCGTCCGCCGGCGGGAACATGTCGCGGATCACCGCACGCGAGACGACGATGCCGGCGCCCGCCGACATGCCTTGCAACGCCCGGAAAAGGACAAGCGTGCCGATGTGCTGCGAGAGAGCGCAGCCGGCCGAGGCGATCGTGAAGACGACGAGGCCGCAGAGCACGACCGGCCGCCGGCCGAAGCTGTCGGACAGGGCGCCGTGAAAGAGATTCATGACCGCGAAGCCGAACAGGTATGCCGACAGCGTCTGCTGCATCTCGATCGGCGACGCGCCGATCGCCTGGGCGATTCCGGTGAAGGCCGGCAGATAGGTGTCGATCGAGAACGGCCCCAGCATGCCCAGGCAGGCCAGCAGGATGGCCAGGGCCCAGTTCGGCGCCTGCCAGAGGGTTCGAGCGTCGGGGTTCATCGGGGTGCGGCTGATCGTGAGTGGCGAACCGCAGGGGCGCGGTCCGAAAAGTGTGAAGCGAGCCGATAGGCCGGATTCTGTGCAGGCGAGCCGTCTTGCGACGTTCGCCCGTGACCGCCATTCCTCTGGGCCGGACATCGCTGTCCGGCTCGGTGCTACCTACCCGCCGGCTTGTGCGGAGCCACACTTCCAGGCGCGCGTCGAGACGCCCGCCCACGCCGGCCTATTTGGTATTGCTGCGCGTAGAGATTGCCCGTTTCACCCGACCAGCCGGCCTCGCGGCCTGCCGATCGACTCGTCTCTGTTGCTCTGATCCTCACCTCGCGGTGGACAGCCGTTAGCTGCTACGCCGCCCTGTGCAGTCCGGACCTTCCTCCCGCGCCGTCTTGCGACGACGCCAGCGGCGGTCTGGCTCGCTTCACCACCTGGATTATCGGCGAGCGTCTGCGCCACACCACACCGCGGGCCTTGCGACGGGCCGGCACGCCTGTCGATCCGGGGCCGGACAGGTAAACTGTCGGGTTGCGGGGCCATGAGCTTCGCTCTCGGCTGCGTCAACCGATCCCGGGTTGTCGCGTTTTCATGTCTGGTCTCGCTCTCTCTCACGCTTTTTGAAGCCGGAGCGGCGACTCGTGAAGTGCCCCTTCCTTACCATTCAACGATCAGGAGATATCCGATGAAGACCAATTTCGTTCTGGGCGCCGTCGCCGCCGCCGCCGTAGCCGTGTTCTCGCAGGGCGCCTTCGCCCAGGCCTCGTCGCCCACCCGCGCCGAAGTCAAGGCCGAAGCCAAGGGCGCCACCAAGGCCCCCACCGGCGAAGCGCAGACCATGTCGAAGCAGCCGTCGACGATGTCGGACAAGACCCGCGCCGAGCGCAAGGCGACGACCAAGATGGACGCCAAGGCCGGCGAACTGAAGGAAGCCGGTGAAAAGCCGTCGGCGATGCCTGCGAAGGGCTCCGACACCACCCGTGCCGAGCGCAAGTCGAAGACCAAGGCCGCCAACAAGGCGCACGAAATCCCCGCAGTCGGCGAAGCCGGCGGCAAGGAAATGTCGAAGAAGCCGTAAGCAGGCTCCTGGTCGACAAAGGGCGGCTCCTCGGAGCCGCCTTTTTTTTCCCGGGCCGATTCCGCCAGCTGCGCTCGCGCAGCTCGATCAGCCCTTCGCGCCGCGGCCCGATCGGCCGTCGCGTACCGCGACCTCCGACGTCCCTTCCTTCTCGAGCTGGAACAGCTCGGTCGCCTTGAGCAGCTTGGTCAGCGTCGCGTAGCCGTAGTTGCGCGAGTCGAACGATGCCTGGTTGCCGATCTGCTGACCGACCGCACCCACCCGCGCCCAGCCGCTTTCACCCTTGGCGGCCTCGACCGCGTTGCGCAGCAGGTCGACCAGCTTCCTGTCCTGCTTGAGCTTGGCCGTCGGCACCCGCAGCGGCGTCGCCGCCGTGTCCTCGCGCATCGCCTCGTCGACATCGGCGTCGGTGGTGGCGACCTTGCCGAGCGTGTCGAGGAAGAGAAAGCGCGAACAGGCGTTGACGAAGGGCTCGGGCGTCTTCTGGCCGCCGAAGCCGTAGACCGCCGCGCCCTTGGCCCGCAGGTACATCACGAGCGGCGTGAAGTCGGCATCCGACGAGACGATGCCGAAGGCTTCCGGCCGCTCCGAATAGAGCACGTCGAGCGCGTCGACGACCATTGCCATGTCGCTCGCGTTCTTGCCCTTCGAGTAGTCGAACTGCTGCATCGGCCGGATCGCATGCTCGTTCAGGATCTCCTCCCAGCCGCGCAGCTCCTGCTTCTTCCAGTTGCCGTAGGCGCGCCGGATGCTCGTCTCGCCGAAGGTCGAGAGCTCGTTGAGGATGACGCCGATCTTGGCCGCCGGCGAATTGTCGGCGTCGATCAGGAGGGCGATGCGGGGTGATCTGTCGACCATGGGGCGGCCTCGGCAGGAGGGGTCAGGACACGAGGCGCCAGGCGAGCGTCTCGCCCGCGCGCAGCGGCTTGAGTTCGGCTTCGCCGAACGGCAACGACTCGGGCAGACGCCATTCGGCCTTGCGCAGGGTCACCGTGCCCTCGTTCAGCGGCAGGCGATAGAAGGCCGCGCCGGCGCGGCTCGCGAACTGCTCGAGGCGGTCGAGGGCACCGGCCGCCTCGAAGGCCTCCGCATAGAGCTCGAGCGCGCTGAACGCCGTGTAGCAGCCGGCGCAGGCGCTGGCATGCTCCTTGAGCGCGGCCGGGTGCGGGGCACTGTCGGTGCCGAGGAAGAACCGGTCGCTGCCCGAAGTCGCGGCGGCGAGGAGCGCCTGTCGATGCACCTCGCCCTTCAGCACCGGCAGGCAGTAGTAATGCGGCCGCAGGCCGCCGACGAAAAGCGCGTTGCGGTTGTAGAGCAGGTGATGGGCAGTGATGGTCGCGGCAGTGTTCGAGCCGGCCCCGGCGACGTACTGCGCGCCTTCGCGCGTAGTGATGTGCTCGAGAACGATCCTGAGCGCGGGAAAGTCGCGGCGCAGCGCCTGCAGGTGGCGATCGATGAACACCGCCTCGCGATCGAACACGTCGACGTCGGGATCGGTGACCTCGCCGTGGACGAGCAGGACGACGCCCTCGCGCTCGGCCGCAGCGAGGGTCGCCGACACCTTCTTCAGATCAGTGACGCCGGCCGCGCTGTTGGTGGTCGCGCCGGCCGGATAGAGCTTGATCGCGACGATGCCGGCCTCGCGCGCCCGCCGCATCTCTGCAGGCGGCGTGGCGTCGGTGAGATAGAGCGTCATCAGCGGCTCGAACGCGACGCCGTCGGGCACTGCGGCGAGAACCCGGTCGCGATAGTCAAGCGCCTGCTCGACCGTGACGACCGGCGGGCGCAGGTTCGGCATGATCACGGCGCGCGCGAACTGGCGGGCGCTGTGCGGCACGACCGCACGCAGAGCGGCGCCGTCGCGCACGTGCAGGTGCCAGTCGTCGGGACGCAGGATCGTCAGCTCGGCGGTCATGGCGGATTGTCCCTCGCCCGGCGCGCCGGATCGCGCCTTCAGTGCTGCAGGATCTTCGAGAGGAAGTCCTTGGCGCGCGGCGAGCGCGCTTCCGGGTTGCCGAAGAAATCCTCGCGCGGGCAGTCCTCGACGATCCTGCCCGCGTCCATGAAGATGACGCGGTGACTGACCTTGCGGGCAAAGCCCATCTCGTGGGTGACGCACATCATGGTCATGCCTTCCTGGGCAAGCGCGACCATCACGTCGAGCACCTCGCCGACCATCTCCGGGTCGAGCGCCGACGTCGGCTCGTCGAACAGCATGACGATCGGGTCCATGCTGAGGGCACGCGCGATCGCGACCCGCTGCTGCTGGCCGCCCGAAAGCTGGCCCGGGAACTTGTCCTTGTGGTCCATGAGGCCGACCCGGTCGAGCATCTTCAGGCCGCGCGCCAGCGCGTCGGACTGCGAGCGGCCGAGCACCTTGATCTGTGCCAGCGTCAGGTTCTGCGTCACCGTGAGGTGCGGGAAGAGCTCGAAGTGCTGGAACACCATGCCGACGCGCGAGCGCAGCTTGGGCAGGTTGGTCTTCGGGTCCGACAGCGAGATGCCGTCGACGACGATGTCGCCCTTCTGGAACGGCTCGAGCGCGTTGACGGTCTTGATCAGGGTCGACTTGCCCGATCCCGAAGGGCCGCAGACGACGACGACCTCGCCCTTCTTGATCGTCGTCGTGTTGTCGGTCAGGACCTGGAAGGCGCCGTACCACTTGGAGACGTTCTTGATGTCGATCATGGGGTGCTCAGCGGATGATGGCGATCTTCTTCTGCAGCTGCCGCACCAGCATCGACAGGCTGAAGCAGATGATGAAGTAGACGACGGCGGCGACCAGGTAGGTCTCGACCGGCCGGTTGAAGTTCTTGCCCGCGACCTCGAAGCCCTTGAGGAGGTCGTAGGCGCCGATGGCGTAGACGAGCGAGGTGTCCTGGAACAGGATGATGGTCTGCGTCAGCAGCACGGGCAGCATGTTGCGGAA
>JBDTJD010000250.1:0-6752 GCA_039935975.1 Caldimonas sp. | reverse complement strand
CCACCTCCCTCGACCTCCCCGCCGGCATGCAGATCAACGCGCCGATCCTGCCCGGCTTCGAGACCATCCTGACGCCGGACGCGCTGGCGCTCGTCGCCACGCTGCACCGCGCCTTCGACCCGCGCCGCCAGCAGCTCCTCGCCGACCGGCGCGAGCGCGCGAAGCGCCTCGACGCGGGCGAGCGCCCCGACTTCCTGCCGGAGACGAAGTCGATCCGCGAGGGCGACTGGCAGATCGCGCCCGTGCCCAAGGCGCTGCAATGTCGGCGCGTCGAGATCACCGGCCCGGTCGACGCGAAGATGGTCATCAACGCGTTCAACTCGGGCGCGGACTCGTACATGACCGATTTCGAGGACTCGAACTCGCCCCTCTGGACGAACCAGATCCAGGGCCAGATCAACATCGGCCAGGCGATCCGCCGCACCCTCTCGTTCGAGCAGAAGACGGCCGCCGGCACCAAGCGCTACAAGCTCGACGACAAGATCGCGACGCTGCAGGTGCGCCCGCGCGGCTGGCACCTCGACGAGAAGCACGTCACCGTCGACGGGCAGCGGGTGTCGGGCGGCATCTTCGATTTCGCGCTCTTCATGTTCCACAACGCCAGGGAGCTGCTCGCGCGCGGCGCCGGCCCGTACTTCTACCTGCCCAAGCTCGAGAGCCACCTCGAGGCGCGCCTCTGGAACGAGGTGTTCGTGATGACCCAGAACGAGCTCGGCCTGCCGCAGGGCACGATCAAGGCGACGGTGCTGATCGAGACCATCCTCGCGGCGTTCGAGATGGAGGAGATCCTCTACGAGCTGCGCGAGCACTCGGCCGGGCTCAACGCCGGCCGCTGGGACTATATCTTCAGCTGCATCAAGAAGTTCAAGCTCGACCAGAGCTTCTGCCTCGCCGACCGCGCCAAGGTGACGATGACGGCGCCCTTCATGCGCGCCTACGCCCTGCTGCTTCTCAAGACCTGCCACAAGCGCGGCGCACCGGCGATCGGCGGCATGAGCGCCCTGATCCCGATCAAGAACGATCCGGTGAAGAACGAGTCGGCGATGGCCGGGATCATCGCCGACAAGCGCCGCGACGCGACCGACGGCTACGACGGCGGCTGGGTCGCGCACCCGGGCCTGGTCGAGGCCTCGATGAAGGAGTTCGTCGACGTCCTCGGCGACCGGCCCAACCAGTTCGGGAAGCAAAAGCCCGAGGTCAACGTCACCGCGGGCGCGCTGCTCGACTTCCGGCCCGAGACGCCGATCACCGAAGCGGGCCTGCGCATGAACATCAACGTCGGCATCCACTACCTGGGCGCCTGGCTGGCGGGCAACGGCTGCGTGCCGATCCACAACCTCATGGAAGACGCGGCAACGGCCGAGATCAGCCGCTCGCAGGTCTGGCAATGGATCCGCTCGCCCAAGGGGGTGCTCGACGACGGCCGCAAGGTCACGGCCGAGCTCGTCCGCGCCCTCGTGCCCGAGGAGCTCGCGAAGATCAAGGCCGGCGGCTTCGAAGGCCGGTTCGACCGCGGCGCCGAGATCTTCACGACGATGAGCACGCAGGACGCCTTCGCCGAGTTCCTGACGCTGCCGCTCTACGAAGAGATCTGAGCATCGCAGCGTGGCGGTGCGGGTCTTGCCCGCTCGCCTAGAGTCTGGCCTCGCGCCAGCCGACCCGACCGGCGCGACAGCGCGCGGACCATCGTCCGCAAGGAGCCCGGCTTGAAATCGATTCCGCTTCTGCTTGCCGCGAGCCTCGGCGCGTGGCTCGCCATCCAGCCCGCGCGGGCCGCGGATCCGGCGCCGCTGAAGTCGGGCATCGACCGCGGGTCGTTCGATCTTTCGGTCCGGCCACAGGACGACTTCTTTCGCCACGTCAACGGCGGCTGGCTGAAGCGCACCGATTTCCCACCCGACAAGGCCTATCTCGGCTCTTTCGACGTCATCCACGAGCGGATCCAGGGCGAGCTGCGAGGGCTCGTCGAGGCCGCGGCAAAGGCACCGAAGGACGCCGACGCGCGCCGCATCGGCGCGCTCTACACGAGCTTCATGGACGAGGGCGGGGTCGAGAAGGCCGGCCTGGCGCCGCTGGCGAGCGAGCTCGCCGCGATCGACAGGATCGCGTCGCCGGCCGATGTCGCCGGCGCGATGGGTCATCTCACCCGCCTGTCGGTCGGCATGCCGATCGACGTCGACATCAACCAGGACGCGCGCCAGGCCGAGCGCTACGTGCCCGTGCTGGGCCAGGACGGACTCGGCCTGCCCGATCGCGCCTACTACCTCGTCGCTGACGACGCCAGGTTCAAGGTCGCACGCGAGCGCTACGTCGCCTACGCGACCCGGTTGCTCGAGCTGTCGCGCGCGCCCGGTGATGCGGCTGCCTCGGCGAGCGCGGTGCTGGCGCTCGAGACGGCGCTCGCCAGCGCGCAGTGGACCCGGGTCGAGAACCGCGACCCGGTGAAGACCTACAACCGGGTCGATCTCGCCGGCCTCAACTCGCTCGCGCCCGGCTTCGACTGGGCGGCCTGGCTCACCGCCACCGGGCTCGCCGACCGGACCGGCGACGTGATCGTCAGGCAGCCGAGCTATCTCCAGGGACTCGCCGCCCAGTTGACGGCGACGCCGCTGCCCGTGTGGCGCAGCTACCTGCGCGTGCGTCTGCTCGGCAGCTATGCGCCCTATCTGGGCAAGGACTTCGTCGAGGCACGCTTCGACTTCGTCGGCCGGACGCTGTCCGGGACGACCGAGCAGCAGCCACGCTGGAAGCGTGGCGTGGCGCTTGTCGACGGGCTGATCGGCGAGTCGCTCGGCAAGCTCTACGTCGACGCCTACTTCCCCGCGGAGTCGAAGGCGCGGATGGAAATGCTGGTCGCCAACCTGCTGGCCGCATACCGCGAGAGCATCGGGTCGATCGACTGGATGAGCCCGGCAACGAAGAAGGAAGCGCAGGCGAAGCTGGCGACCTTCGCGCCGAAGATCGGCTATCCCAAGCGCTGGCTCGACTACAGCGCACTGACGTTCACGCCGGACGATCTCGCGGGCAACGTCACGCGCGGGCGGGCCTTCGAGTACCGGCGCAACCTCGACAAGCTCGGCAAGCCGATCGACCGCGACGAGTGGGGCCTGAATCCGCAGACCGTCAACGCCTACTACAACCCGCTCCTCAACGAGGTCGTCTTCCCGGCCTCGGTGCTCCAGCCGCCGTTCTTCGATCCGGCGGCCGACGACGCGGTCAACTACGGCGCGATCGGCGCGATCATCGGTCACGAGATCAGCCACGGCTTCGACGACCAGGGCAGCCAGTACGACGGCACCGGCAACCTGCGCGACTGGTGGACCGCCGAGGACCGCAAGCGCTTCGACGCGAAGACCCGGCTCCTCGTCGAGCAGTACTCGTCGTTCAGCCCGCTCGACGGCTATCACCTCAACGGCCAGCTCACGCTGGGCGAGAACATCGCCGACAACGCCGGTCTCGAGATCGCCTACAAGGCGTACCGGAAATCGCTCGACGGGCGGGATGCGCCGACGATCGACGGCGCCACGGGCGACCAGCGCTTCTTCGACGGCTTCGCTCAGGCGTTCCGGGGCAAGGTGCGCGACGCGGCGCTGCTCGCCCAGATCAAGTCCGATCCGCATTCGCCCGACGAATTCCGGGTCAACGGCGTGGTCCGCAACCACGAGGCGTTCTACCGGACCTTCGGCCTGAAGCCCGGCGACGGCCTCTACCTGCCGCCCGGGCAGCGCGTCTCGATCTGGTAGCCGGCGGCCGCGCGACCGCGGGGCGGGTGGACGGCGGCGGCGACAATCGGCCGGGCCTGCCGACCTCGTCCCTGCTCCCCGTGCCCGATCCCGATCCGATCCATTCCCGCGCCGCCCTTGCCGAGCGTTTCGGCCCCGGCTACCGCTGGCGCGTGCTGGCAACGGTGATGATCGGCACCGTCGCGGCGATCATGGCGTCGACGATCGTCAACGTCGCGGTGCCCGACATGAGTCGGGTCTTCGGCCTCGGCCAGGAGCGCGCCCAGTGGCTCTCGGCCGGCTTCATGGGCGCGATGACGCTGTCGATGCTGACGACGCCCTGGCTGCTCGAGCGCTACGGCTACCGCCACACCTATACCGGCGCGGTGACGCTGCTGATGGCGGGCGGCATCGTCGGCGGCTCGAGCCCGTGGTTCGATCTCGTCCTCGCGATGCGCGTCGTCGAAGGCCTCGCCGCCGGCGTGCTGCAGCCGATTCCCGCGATCGTCATCCTGTACGCCTTCGGCAGCGGCGAGCGCGGCAAGGCGATGGGCATCTTCGGCTTCGGTGTCGTCCTCGCGCCGGCGCTCGGCCCGAGCGTCGGCGGCATCCTCGTCGAGTGGTTCGGCTGGCGCTCCATCTTCTTCGTCGTCGCGCCGTTCTGCGTCGTCGCCCTCGCGATGGCGCAGCGCTACCTGCCGGTCGGCGCGCCCGGCGGCGCGCCCGTGAGCCGCACCGGCGGGCGGCTCGACGTCGTCGGCCTCGGCCTGATCGCCGTCGCCGTGATGGCGCTCCTGAACGGCATGGTCCACCTCAACGGCGAGACGCTCGGCCTCGGCCTGGCGCTCCTGGCCTGCTGTGCGGTCGCGACGGTCGGCTTCGTCCTTCACCAGCGGCGCGGCGCCAAGCCGCTGATGGTGCTCGGCCTGTTCGACTACCGCGCCTTCGCGATGGGCGGCACGGTCGCCTTCATCTACGGCATGGGCCTGTTCGGCTCGACCTATCTCGTGCCCGTCTTCATGCAGGAGGCGCTGCACCTGCCGCCTTCGCAGGCCGGCGCCGTCCTGCTACCGGCCGGCATCGCGCTCGCGATCACCATTCCGATCGCCGGGCGGATGTCCGACCGGGTCGCCGTGAGCTGGCTCGTGAGCGGCGGCCTCGTCCTGCTCGCCGCCTCGTTTTTCCTGATGCTGGGCGTCGGGCTCGGCACCTCGCTGCTCGTGATCACGCTCTGGGCGGTCGTCGGCCGCCTCGGCCTGGGCCTCATCCTGCCGTCGCTCAACCTCGGCTCGATGCAGGGCGTGCCGAATGCGCTGATCTCGCAGGGCTCGAGCACGATCAACTTCCTGCGCCAACTCGGCGGCGCGGTCGGCATCGGCCTGGTCGGCAACGTGCTCGAATGGCGCCTGCGCGCCCACGCCGGCGCGCCGCTCGCCGCCTTCCACGAGACCTTTGCGCTCGTCGGCGCGATCACGGCCGCCGCCCTGCTCGCTTCGTGGCGCATGGGATCGGGCGCCGGTCCGGCGCCGGCGATGGAAAGTCCGCGAACTGCATGAACCTCGACTTCGATCTCCTTCCCGGGCGCTGCGACGTGATCGTCGTCGGCGCGGGCCCGGCCGGCGCGGCCTGCGCCCAGCTGCTCGCGCGCGCCGGCCGCGACGTCGTCCTCGTCGATGCGCAGGCCTTTCCGCGCGACAAGGTCTGCGGCGACGGCCTCATCCCCGATGCGAACCGTGCGCTCGAGCGCCTCGGCGTGTTCGACGCGGTGATGGCCGAGGCGCGCTCGGCGACGACGCTCGCGTGCATCGCGCCGCGCGGCGGCCGGATCGAGGTGCCGGGCCGGCTCGCGGTGCTGCCGAGGAAGCGGCTCGACGAGATCATCTGCGCCGCGGCCGTCGCCGCAGGCGCGCGCATGTTCGCGCCGGTTCGCTTCGTCGCGCCGCTGCGCGAAGGCGATACGGCCGACGGCCGCGTCGTCGGCGCGCGCGTCCAGCAGGGCGATCGCGTCGGCGAGATCCGCGCGCCGTGGCTCGTGCTCGCGACCGGCGCGCAGCCGCAGGCGACGATCGCCGCCGGCATGTGCGAGCGGCGCACGCCGAGCGGCATCGCCCTGCGCGGCTACGTCAGGAACCCGGCGCTCACGCCGCGCATCACGAGCCTCGAGGTCGTCTGGCACAAGCGCCTCTCGCCCGGCTACGGCTGGATCTTCCCGTGCGGCGACGATGTCTTCAACATCGGCGTCGGCGTCGCCCAGAGCCATGGCCGCGGCAAGGACGGCCGCCACCGGATGAAGGACGTCAACCTGCGCGAGGTCTTCGCTGCGTTCAAGGGGCTGTACGCGCCGGCGAGGGAGCTCGTCGACGGCGGCACCTGGCTCGCCGATTCGGGCCAGGAGCTGAAGGGCGCGCCGCTGCGCTGTTCGCTCGAAGGCGCGCGCCTCGAGGCGCCGGGCATCCTCGTCACGGGCGAGGCGGCCGGCAGCACCTACGCCTTCACCGGCGAAGGCATCGGCAAGGCGATGGAGACCGGGATCCATGCTGCCGAGGCGATCCTCGCCGCCGAGGCGACGCCGGGCGACGAGGCCGACGCCGGCGTTCGCGCCGACTACGCGGCACGCGTGCTCGCGCTCAAGCCCCGCTTCGACCTGTACGAGGAGGCCAATCGCGCCAACGAATATCCGTGGCTGATCGATCTCCTCGTCTGGAGCGCGAAGCGCAGCCCGCGCCGGGTCCAGCGCATGGCCGGCGTGCTAGAGGAGACGCATATCCCGACCGACGCCGTGACGGTGCGCGGCGTGCTGCGTCGGCTCTTCGACCGGCGCTGACGGCGACGGTTTCCGGGGCGCGATACTGCGAGCGCGATGTGCCAGCTCCTCGGAATGAACGCCAACACGCCGACCGACGTCGTGTTCAGCTTCACGGGCTTTTCCACCCGCGCCGAGGAGCACAAGGACGGCTTCGGCATCGCCTTCTTCGAGGGCAAGGGCGTGCGCCTCTTCGTCGACTCCCACAGCGCGCGCGAGTCGCCGGT
>JBDTJD010000249.1:0-3807 GCA_039935975.1 Caldimonas sp. | reverse complement strand
CTTCCAGAAGGCACCGAAGTCCGAAGGCATCGCAGGCCCCGAGCTCAGCCGGCTCGCGGCGGCCGCGACGACGCAAGCGCGCGGGCTGCTCGAGACCGAGGGCTATTTCGAGCCCGCGATCAAGGTGATGCAGTCGACTTCCGCTGACGACCTGCCGCGCATCGTGATGAGTGTCGTGCCCGGCCCGCGGGTCCGGGTCGCGAGTGTCTCGATCGAATCCACCGAGCCGCTCGCCGTTCGCGCGGCCACGCGCGACGAGCCGTCCTCCGACCGCCTCACCCAGCTGCGTCATGACTGGCCGCTGCGCGTTGGCCAGCCGTTCCGCCAGGCGACCTGGAGCGGCGCGAAGGCCGCGACGCTCGCCGACCTGCGCGCCGATGGCTACCCGACGGCGTCGTGGCGCTCGACCCACGCCGGCATCGACGCTGTCGCCGGCACGGCCGCGCTCGACGTCATCGCCGAGCCCGGGCCGCTCTACCGGCTCGGCGCGATCCGCGTCGAAGGCACGAGCCGCTACGACGTCGACACGGTGCGCCGACTCGCGACCTTCTACCCGGGCGCCGTCTACAGCGAACGGCTCCTGCTCGACTACCAGGAGCGCCTGGTCAAGGTCGGCCTCTTCGAAGGCGCCTCAGTCGAGCTCGACGCGAGCGGCTCACCCGAAGCGGCGCCGGTCAACGTCAAGGTGACCGAGCTGAGCCGGCACCAGGCGACCTTCGGCATCGGCTACAGCGCCAACACCGGACCGCGCGTCTCCGTCGAGCACTACGATCGGCGCGTCTTCGGCCAGCCGTGGATCGCCCACAGCACGCTCTCCCTCGGCCCCGGCCTGAAGTCGATCGGCACCGAGCTCGCGTCGTATCCGGCCGAGAACATGTGGCGCAACCTCGTCGGCGCGAACGTCGAGCGGCTGCGCTCGGCGGACGAGCTGCGCGACAGCTGGTCGGCGCGCGTCGGCCGCTCGCAGGAGACGACCCGCTTCGACCGCCTCTACGACGTCGAGCTGGCACACGCGCGCATCACGAGCAGCGTTTTCGTCGACACCGCCACCGCGGTCTCGACCAACTACCACTGGCTGCGCCGCGACCTCGACAGCGTCCTCGTGCCGACCGAAGGCACCGCCCTCTCGGCGCAGGCGGGAGTCGGCTATGGCAAGGGCACGGAGACGCTCTTCGGCGTCGCCGGCGAGACCGAGAGGCGTGGGCCGTTCGTGCGCGCGTACACGCGGTTCACCGCCTACAAGCCGTTCGGCGGCTGGTACGGCAATGCGCGCATCGAGGCCGGACAGGTCTTCGTCACGAGCCGCATCGCCGTCCCGGACACGATCCTCTTTCGGGCTGGCGGCGACGACTCCGTGCGCGGCTACGACTACCGCACGCTCGGACCGCGCGTGGGCGGCGCCGTCGTCGGCGGGCGCGTGCTGCTCACGGGCAGCGTCGAGGTCGAGCATTCGCTGACGCGGCGGGTGCCGGCGCTCCTTGGCGCGATCTTCGTCGACGCCGGCAACGCCGCCGATCGCTGGAACGAGCTTCGCCCGTTCCTCGGCTACGGCGTCGGCCTGCACTACAGGAGTCCGGTCGGGCCGCTGAAGCTCGACCTCGCGTACGGCCAGAACGAGCGTCGACTGCGCGTTCACGTCAGCGTCGGCGTGAACTTCTGATGGCGGCAGTCGATGGCTGACGACGACGCGCCCCTCGATGCCGCGACGCCCGCGCCCCGAACGCCGGCGCCGCGATCGAGGCGACTGTGGATCGGCGTCGGCGCCACGCTCGCACTCGTCGTGGCGCTGGGGCTCGGCGCCGTCGCGGCAATCTGGTGGGCGGTGCACAGCACGGCCGGCACGGCCTGGCTCGCGAGCTGGGTACCGCGGCTCACGATCGTCGCGCCGAAAGGCTCGCTCGTCGGCGACTTCTCCGCCGAGCGGATCGAGATCGGCCTGCCCGGCCGCGCCGGCACGCTGCGACTCGACGCACCGCGCTGGCATGCGCTCGGCGTCACTCGCGGCAGCGACGGCCGCTGGCTGCACCTGACGATCGAGACGCTGCACGCCGATCGCGTCGTGCTGCTGCCGTCGACGACGCCGGCGCCGGCGACGAGCGAACCGGCGGCGGCGTTGTCGACGCTTCGCCTGCCGGTCGAGATCGAGATCGCGAGCGCCACCGTCGACGAGCTTCGCTTCGGCGCCGATGCGGCCGCCGCCGCCGTGCGCGGGCTGCATGCACGCGTCCACCTCGGCGCCGACGGCGGCAAGCTCCATCGCTTCGACGACCTTTCCGCGAGCTACGACGGCGCGCGCGCCACGGGCCGCGCGACGATCACGGCCGACGCGCCGCTCGCGGTCGATGCGAAGCTCGCCGCCGCCTCGGTCGATGCGACGCCGGCGTGGCAGGCGAGCGCTGCCGCCAGCGGCCCGCTCGAGGCGATCGACGTCGCCGCCTCGGCGCGAGTCACGCCGACGGCGACGCGACCGGCGCAATCGTTCGACGGCCGCGCGGTCGTTCATCCTTTCGCACCATGGCCGCTCGGCGACCTGCGCGTCACGACCCAGGCCCTCGACCTCTCCGCATTCAGCCGCGCTGCGCCGCAGACCTCGCTGAGCGGCGAGGCGACGGCGACGACCAGCGGGCGCGATCGCCCGGCCGTCGTCTCGATCGCGCTCGCCAACGACTCGGCCGGCCGCTGGAACGAAGGCCGCCTGCCCGTGCTGCGCCTGAAAGGCGAGCTGCGCGCGCGGCCCGACGACCCGCGCGTCCTCGACGTGCAGTCGCTCGTCGCCGAGCTCGGTGCCGGCAGGCTTGCCGGCGGCAGCATCACCGCGACGGGGCGCTGGGCGCCCGACGGCTGGAATGTCGCGGCCGAGCTGCGCCGGGTGCGGCCGTCGGTCCTCGACGCACGGGCGCCCGAAACCTCGCTCGACGGCAAGGTCGATCTCGTCGGCACCGGCTTCGTGACGACGACTCCGGCAATCGAGCCGGTCGTCGAGGTCCGCGCCGACATCGCCGGCCCGCTGGTCGACAAGCGGCTCTCGAAAGCCGCCCCGGCGCAGGCGCACCTGAAGCTCGACGCCCGCGTCTCGGCGCACGCGATCGAGCTGCGCAGCGCCGAGGCCCGCGCCGGCAAGGCGCGCGCGACGCTTTCGGGCCGGCTCGCCCGCACCGACGCGAACGCACCCTGGCACGCCACCGGCAAGGCCGCGCTCGCCGACTTCGATCCCGCGCCCTGGTGGCCGGGCGCGACCGACTCGCTCTGGTCACGCGGCGTCAACCGGCTCGAGGCGAAGGGCGACTTCGACATCGTGCTGCAGCCGTCGAACGGCGACGTCTATGCGCAGCTCGCGGCGGTCCGCGGCCGGGCGCACGTCGCCGTCGCCGACAGCCTTGTCGCCGGCGTCGCGATCACGGGAAGCGCCGGCCTCGTCAATCCCGACGGCGCGGCGCGGCCGACGCTCGACCTCGTGGCCGGCGGCAATACCGTGCATGCCCAGGGGCGCCTTGCCGCCAGCGGCGGGCGCGACGAGTGGCAGCTCGCCGTCGATGCACCGCAGCTCGCGACCCTGTCGCCGTGGCTCGTCGCTGCGCGAACCGCCAAGGCCGGCCCGCGGACCGCGCCCGTCGCCGGCGCGCTCAAGGCGAGCGGACGTGTCGACGGTCGCTGGCCCGACGTCAGGAGCGAAGGCGAATTGCATGGCACCGGCTTGCGCTACGACACGATCGCCGTGCGCCGGGCCGAAGGCCGGTGGAAAGTCGGCAGCGCAGCCGATGCCACGCTCGACGCGACGCTCGACGTCGATGGCCTGGCCGTCGCCGG
>JBDTJD010000248.1:0-2812 GCA_039935975.1 Caldimonas sp. | reverse complement strand
CTCGATCTCGCGCACGACGACATGGGAAGCGGCGGTATCCATTCGCCTACTTTAGACAGTCTTGCGGCAATGCGAGCACGTCAGGACGTGCCTGCCGCCAATTCAATCCTCGCCGAGCCCGTCGAGGATCGGGCAGTCGGGCCGGTCGTCGCCGCGGCAGCAGTCGGCCAGGCGCGCGAGGGTGCGCTTCATCGCGTCCATCTCGGCCATGCGACGGTCGAGGTCGGCGACATGGGCCAGCGCGATGCGCTTCACATCGGCGCTTGCGCGGCGCCGGTTCTGCCAGAGCTTCAGCAGATCGGCGATCTCCGCCATGCTGAAGCCGAGGGCCCGGGCGCGACGGACGAAGCGCAAGGTGTGGACTTCCTTCTCGCCGTACTGCCGGTAACCCGAATCGGTGCGCGCCACCCTCGGCAGCAGGCCCAGCGACTCGTAGTGACGCACCATCTTCGCCGACACCCCGGAGCGGGTGGCGGCCTGGCCGATGTTGAACGCTCCCTCGGTCGACGTCTGGCTCATCGCGCACTCCCCTTCCATCGCCTCAGCAAGAGCGCATTGGAGACCACGCTGACGCTGCTGAACGCCATCGCCGCTCCGGCAATGACCGGACTCAGCAGGCCCATCGCGGCCAGCGGGATGCCGACCACGTTGTACGCGAACGCCCAGAACAGGTTCTGCCGGATCTTCGCGTAAGTGCGCCGCGAGATGTCGATGGCGTCGGCGACGAGCGACGGGTCGCCGCGCATCAGGGTGATGCCGGCCGCGTACATGGCCACGTCGGTGCCGGTCGACATCGCGATGCCGACATCGGCCGCGGCAAGAGCCGGCGCATCGTTGATGCCGTCTCCGACCATCGCGACGCGATCGCCACCGGCCTTCAGCTCGCCGACGATGCGCGCCTTGTCCTCGGGCAGCACCTCGGCGCGGATGTCGGTGATGCCGAGCGCCTGGCCGGCGAGCGCGGCACTGCCCCGGTTGTCGCCCGTGAGCAGCACAGTCCTGACGCCGAGCGCCTGCAGGGCGCGTACGGCGCTGGTCGCCGAAGGCTTGAGCTGGTCGCCGAAGGCGAGCAGGCCCAGCAAGACGGGTTCAGCGGTGACGTCGGCCAGCCAGGAGACGGTCCGTCCTTCGGCCTGCAAGGCGGCTGAGCGTGCCGAAAGGGCAGCCATGTCGACACCGAGCTCGCCCATGTACCGCGCGCTGCCCAGGCGCAGCTCGCGCTCTGCGACCCGCGCCGACATGCCGCGTCCCGCCACGGCGCGGACCGCCGTGGCCACGGGCACCGACGAACCTGCAAGCGCTGCGGCCTGGAGAACTGCACGGGCCAGGGGATGTTCGCTGCCTGCCTGGATGGAGGCGCTTGCCGCCAGCAGGGCCTCGGCCGTCCCGCTGGCCGGCTCGAACGCGACCAGCTCAGGCTTGCCCTCGGTGAGCGTCCCGGTCTTGTCGAACGCCACGACCTGCAGGCCATGCGCCACTTCGAGCGCTTCGGCATCCTTGATCAGGATGCCGTGGCGGGCGGCGACGCCGGTGCCGGCCATGATGGCCGTGGGCGTGGCCAGGCCGAGGGCGCACGGGCAGGCGATGACGAGCACGGCGACGGCGTTCAGGATCGCGCCGGGCCAGTTGCCCGTCGCCAGCCCCCAGCCCAGGAAGGTGAGCACGGCGATGCCGATGACGACCGGAACGAAGACCGCAGAGACCCGGTCCACGAGCCGCTGGATCGGCGCCTTCCTGGCTTGAGCCGACTCGACGAGGCGCACGATCCGCGCCAGGGTCGACTCGGCCCCGATGGCCGTCGTCCGGATGACGAGCAGGCCCTGGCCGTTGACCGAGCCGCCGGTGGTGCGGTCCTCCGCCGCCTTGGCGACGGGGAGGCTTTCGCCCGTGATGAGCGACTCGTCGACCTCGCTGCTGCCCTCGGCCACGGTGCCGTCCACCGGAATGCGCTCGCCGGGCCGGACCACCACGAGGTCGCCGACGACGACCTGTGCCGACGCCACCTCGACCTCGACGCCGCCGCGACGAACGCGCGCGGTTTCAGGGCGCAACGCATTGAGGGCGCGAATCGCTTCGGTGGTCTGCTTCTTGGCGCGCGCCTCGAGCCACTTGCCGAGGAGGATCAGCGTGATGACCACGGCCGAGGCCTCGAAGTAGAGGTGCGGCACGGCTCCGCTGCCGCTCTCGAGAAGCTGCCACAGGCTCAGCCCGTAGCCGGCCGAGGTGCCGATCGCCACCAGCAGGTCCATGTTGCCGGTGCCGGCGCGAACGGCCTTCCAGGCGGCACGATAGAAGCGCGCGCCGAGCCAGAACTGGACCGGCGTCGCCAAGGCCAGCTGGACCCAGCCGTCGAGCATCCAGTGGCGCCCGAAGGGTGCGCCCAGCATCGGCAGCAGCAGGGGGAGGGAAAGCGCTGCGGCGACGGCGACCGGCCACCAGTCGGTGGGGCCCCGACTTCCGGACGCCGCGGCGCCCGAGGCCTGCGCCACGGGCGTTGCCGCATAGCCGGCCTTCTCGACGGCTGCCATCAATTCATGATCGCCGACCGCGCCGAGCAGGCCGACCTCGGCCCGCTCCGTGGCCAAATTCACCTCTGCCGACAAGACACCCGGGACGGCCAGCAGGGCCTTTTCGACACGGCCCGCGCACGACGAGCACGTCATCCCTTCGATCTGAAGCGCCAGGCGACGCGCAGACACCTGATACCCGGACCGCTCGACGGCCGCACGCAAGGACGCCGCATCGACGGTGCCGTCCGCCTGCACGCTGGCCTCCTCGGTGGCGAGGTTGACGGTGGCCTCGTGGACCCCGG
>JBDTJD010000247.1:0-3108 GCA_039935975.1 Caldimonas sp. | reverse complement strand
CGCCTTCGTCGCCGGCTATTCGGGACACTTCGGGTCGAGCGACCTGCAGGCCGACGTGCGCCATGACGACAACTCCGTCTACGGGGGCAACACCACGGCACGCCTCGGCTACGCCCACGAAGTGCTGCGCGGTCTGAAGCTGCGGGCGCTCGTCGGCACCACCTTCCGGGCGCCGACCTTCAACGACCTCTTTTATCCCGGCTACGGCGTGACGACCGTCCAGCCCGAGCGCGGCCGAAGCGTCGAGGTCGGCGTCGACTGGCAGCGCGGCGACACGCGCGCCGCCATCACCGTCTACCGTAACCGCGTGCGCAACCTCATCGCCTACCAGCCCGATCGGAGCTTCTGCCCGGCCGGCCCGGCGTTCGATTTCGGCTGCGCCGGCAACATCGGTCGCGCCAGGCTGCAAGGAGCGACGATCACCGCGGGCCAGCGCTGGGGCGGCTTCGACGTCCGCGCGACGGTCGACCTGATCGACGCCACCAATGCCGACACCGGCCACCGTCTCGCCCGCCGCGCCGCGCACCAGGAGAACCTGAGCGTCGACTACGGGATCGGCGCATGGACGATCGGCGGTGCGCTGCTGGTCGTGGGCAAGCGGCCGGACCTCGAGAACGGCAGCGCCGCGCTCGGCGGCTACGGCGTCGTCGACCTGAAGGCGACGTGGCGGTTCCGTCCGCAGTGGCGTCTCGAGACCAAGCTGCTCAACGCCCTCGACCACCGCCTCGAGCCGGTGCGCGACTTCCAGGGGCTCGGACGTCAGGCCTGGATCGGCGTGCGCTTCGACAGCCAGGGTCTTTGACCGTGTGTCGTGCCGTGCGCCTGCTGGCTTTGGCGTGGCTCGCGATGCTCTCGCTCGCCGCCACGGCGCAGGTGACGGTGCGCGACGACCGGGGCGCGATGCTCGCATTCGGGACGCCGCCGCAGCGCATCGTCAGCCTGCTGCCGTCGTTCACGGAAAGCGTGTGTGCGCTCGGCGCGTGCGACAGGCTCGTCGGCACCGATCGCTTCTCGAACTGGCCGGCCATCGTCGCGAAGCTGCCCAAGCTCGGTGGACTGGAGGACGCGCAGATCGAGCGCATCGTCGCGCTCAAGCCCGATCTCGTCGTGGCCTCGAGCTCGGCGCGCGTCGTCGACCGTCTCGAGTCGCTCGACGTGCGCGTGCTCGTGCTCGAGTCGCGCAATCGCGCCGACGTGCGGCGAACGCTCGCCGTGCTCGCGCAGGTGCTCGCTCTGCCCGGCGCCGACGTCCGCGTCTGGGCGCGGATCGAGCGCGAGCTCGCCGAGGCGGCGCGGCGCGTGCCCACGCGGCTCAAGGGCAGGCGCGTCTACTTCGAGATCGACGCCACGCCGTACGCAGCAGGCGCGGGCTCGTTCATCGGCGAGACTCTGGAACGGCTCGGCCTGCGCAACGCGCTGGCGGCGGAGCTCGGTCCGTTTCCGCGCCTCAATCCCGAATACGTGGTCCGTCTCCAGCCCGACATCGTCGTCGCCGCCGCCCGCGAGCTGGCCGTGATGTCGAGCCGGCCGGGCTGGGCGGCGCTGCACGCGCTGCGCGACGGGCAGACGTGCGCGCTGCCGGGGGAACGCTTCGAGCTGCTGGTGCGGCCCGGTCCGCGCATGGGCCAGGCCGCGTTCGCGCTGGCGGATTGCCTTGCGGCGCTGCCTGCGCGGGCGCCGGCAGACCGATGAGCGACCTTGTCGATCGGGATCGTGGCGGCCCTGCGTCCGATGGGGCCGGGCGGGATCGCAGTCGTCGCCGCCGTCTCGCCATCGGCCTCGCCGTCGCGACCGTCGTGCTGCTTGCAGCCGGGCTCGCCGCCGGCGGCGAGGGATGGTCGCTGCGCGAGCTCTTTTCGCTGCTGGGCAGCCCGGACGGCGCGCTCGTCATCGGCCAGATCCGCGCGCCCCGGACCGTCGGCGCCTGGCTCGTCGGTGCGCTCCTCGGGCTGGCCGGTGCGACCGCGCAGGGACTTTTTCGCAATCCGCTTGCCGATCCCTACCTTCTCGGCTCCGCCTCGGGCGCCTCGCTCGCGGTCGTGCTCGTGATCGCCTCGAGCGCGCTCGCCGGTCAGACGGTGACCCCCGACGCCCTCGGCGCGCTCGGCCGTCTGGGTCTGGTCGGCGCCGCCTTCGCCGGGGCGCTGCTCGGCGTCACGGTCACGCTGCTGCTCGCCCGTGGTGCGGAGCAGGGCACGGCGCTGCTGCTGGCCGGCGTGATCGTCGGCGTGATGCTCGCGGCGGCTGGCGATCTCGTCACGACCGCCGCGCCCGACGCCTTGCGCGGCAAGCAGGCGTTCATGCTCGGCAGCACCGGCTACCTCGGCGTCGCAAGCTGCCTCGTGCTCGCGCTCGGTCTGGCCGTCGTTCTCCCGCCGAGCTGGCGATGCGCGCGCGCGCTCGACGCGCTCACCCTCGGCAGCGATACCGCGACGAGCCTGGGCCTCTCGCTGCCGCGCGTCCGGCTCGCGCTGGTCGCGCTGCTCGCGCTGGCGACCGGTCTCGCCGTCTCGCAGGCCGGGCTGATCGCGTTCGTCGGCCTCGTCGCGCCGCACATGGTGCGCCGCTACGCGCCCGCTGCACACGGTTACCTGCTGGTCGCGAGCGCTGCCGCCGGTGGCGTCCTCCTGCTTGCCGCCGACGTCGCGGCCCGCACGCTGATCGCGCCGCGCGAGGTGCCGGTCGGCGTGCTCACCGCGCTGTTCGGCGGCGGCTACCTGGTCTGGCTGCTCAGGCGCGGGTCGCCGCGATGACCCGCCTGTCGGCGCGCGGCCTGTCCGTCACTCTCGGCGGCACGCTGGCCGTGCGCGACGTCGACCTCGACATCCGCGCCGGCTGGACCGCGATCGTCGGTCCGAACGGCGCCGGCAAGTCGACCCTGCTGCGCACGCTTGCTGGCCTGCAGCGGCCGGATCGCGGCGAGGTGCGTCTCGACGGTCGGCCGCTCGCGGACTGGCCGCCGCGCGAGCGAGCCCAGCGCATCGCCTGGCTGACGCAGCAGGGCGACGCCAGCGGCGAGCTCACGGCGCGCGAGATCGTCGCGCTCGGCCGACTGCCGCATCTCGGCCTGTTCGCGACGCCGGGTGCGGAAGACGACACGCACATCGA
>JBDTJD010000246.1:0-2712 GCA_039935975.1 Caldimonas sp. | reverse complement strand
TGGAAGATCTCGATCAACGACATCGACTTCACCGCCCGCCTGCAGACGCCGACCGCGGCCCATCCCTTCGGCACCGACGACCTCGGCCAGGACATCTTCGCGCGCATGCTCTACGGCGGGCGGATCTCGCTCGCCGTCGGCCTCGCGGCGATGCTGATGGCGATGCTCGTCGGCGTCACCATCGGCGCCGTCGCCGGCATCTCGCGTGGCCCGGTCGACGCGGCGCTGATGTGGGTGACCGACCTGTTCCTGTCGCTGCCGCAGCTGCCGCTGCTGCTGATCCTGATCTATCTCTTTCGCGAAGGATTGAAGCAGGCCTTCGGGCCGGAGGTCGGCGTGTTCCTGCTGATCGTCTTCGTGATCGGCGGCTTTCGCTGGATGCCGGTGGCGCGACTGGTGCGGGCGCAGTTCTTCTCGCTGCGCGAGAAGGAGTTCGTCGAGGCGGCGCGCGCCCTCGGCGCCTCGCTGCCGCGCCAAGTGGTGCGCCACATCCTGCCCAACTCGCTCGGACCGGTGATCGTCGCCGGCACCATCGACGTCGCCGCGGCGATCATCGCGGAGTCGACCCTTTCTTTCCTCGGCCTGGGCTTCCCGCCGGACATCCCGACCTGGGGCCGGATCCTCTTCGACAGCAAGGAATACCTCGACATCGCGCCGCACTGGGCGCTCTTTCCCGGCACGGCGATCTTTCTTGCCGTGCTGTGCATCAACTTCGTCGGCGACGGGCTGCGCGACGCGCTCGATCCGAGGCGGGTGCTGTGATGGCCTGCCCGCAGCTTCGCAGCGACGCCCATGGACGTCGGGTCGGTGGCGCCGTCTGCCGCGGCGCCCGGTCGTCGCGAGGCACAACTTCAACGAACCGCTGACATGGCCCTCCTCGACATCAAGGGCCTGAAAACCCACTTCAAGACCGAAGACGGCTGGCTCCACGCCGTCGACGGCGTCGACATCGCGGTCGAGCGTGGCCAGACGGTATGCGTCGTCGGCGAGTCGGGCTGTGGCAAGACCGTGACGGCGATGACGGTGTTGAAGCTCGTGCCGATGCCGCCCGGCCGCATCGTCGCCGGCCAGGTGCTCTGGCAGGGGCGCGATCTCGTCACTGCCAGCAACGACGAGATGCGGCGCGTGCGCGCCAAGGAGATCGCGATCATCTTCCAGGAGCCGATGACCTCGCTCAATCCGGTCTACAGCGTCGGCGAGCAGATCGCGGAGTCGCTGCGGCTGCATGAAGGTCTCGGACGCAAGGCGGCGCTGGCGCGCGCGGTCGAGATGCTGGCGCTGGTGCGCATCCCGACGCCCGAGCGGCGCGTCAACGACTACCCGCACCAGTTCTCGGGCGGCATGCGCCAGCGCGTGATGATCGCGCTCGCCCTGGCCTGCAACCCGAAGCTGCTCATCGCCGACGAGCCGACGACCGCGCTCGACGTCACGATCCAGGCGCAGATCCTCGACCTCCTCGCCGAGCTGAAGGAGCGGCTCGGCATGTCGATCCTGCTCATCACCCACGCGATGGGCGTCGTCGCCGAGGTCGCGCAGCGCGTGGTCGTCATGTATGCGGGGATGGTGGTCGAGGAGGCGACCGTCGAGGACCTCTTCGCCCATCCGCGCCATCCCTACACGCAGGGGCTGATCCGCTCGATCCCGCGCATCGACACCGCGGCGCTGCACAAGGTTCGGCTCGAGCAGATCCCGGGCACGGTGCCCAAGCTGATCGACCCGGCCGAAGGCTGTCGCTTCGCGGCACGCTGCAAGCACGCCACCCCTCGATGCAGCGAGGCGACGCCGCCGCTGCGCCAGCCGGTCGCCGGCCACAAGGTGCGCTGCATCTTCGACATCGTCGACGAGAGGGCGAAGGAATGAGCGTGCCGCTGCTGCAGGTCCGCGACCTGGTCAAGCGCTTCCCGATCACGGGCGGCTGGCTCGGCCGCGAGGTCGACAGCGTGCACGCCGTGAGCGGCGTGAGCTTCGACATCGAGGCAGGCGAGACGCTCGGCGTCGTCGGCGAGTCGGGCTGCGGCAAGAGCACGACCGGGCGCTGCATCCTGCGCCTGATCGAGCCGACTTCGGGCGAGGTGCGCTTCGAGGGGCGCGACGTCACGCATGCCGGCAAGGACGAGCTGCGCGCGCTCGCGCGCGACATGCAGATCATCTTCCAGGACCCGTACGCTTCGCTCAATCCGCGCATGACGGTCGGCGCGATCGTCGGCGAGGCGCTGATCATCCACAAGCTGACGACGGGCCGGGCCGAGTTCGAGGCGCGCATCGTCGAGCTGCTGCGCACGGTGGGCCTGTCGCCCGACCACATGCGCCGCTATCCGCACGAGTTCTCGGGCGGCCAGCGCCAGCGCATCGGCATCGCCCGCGCGCTTGCGGTGAGCCCGAAGCTGATCGTCTGCGACGAGGCCGTCTCGGCGCTCGACGTCTCGATCCAGGCGCAGGTCATCAACCTGCTGGAAGATCTGCAGCAGCAGCTCGGCCTCACCTACATCTTCATCGCCCACGATCTCTCGGTGGTCGAGCACATCAGCGACCGCGTCGCGGTGATGTACCTCGGCCGGATCGTCGAGATCGCGCCGGCGAGGAAGCTCTACACGCAGCCGCTGCATCCCTACACCGAGGCGCTGCTCGCGGCCGTGCCGGTGCCCGACCCGACCGTCAAGCGAAAGCGCATCCCGCTCCTCGGCGACGTTCCGAGCCCGATCCATCCGCCGA
>JBDTJD010000245.1:0-4601 GCA_039935975.1 Caldimonas sp. | reverse complement strand
CTACACCGGTGCTTGCGTCGGCATTGGCGCCGGTGTCTGCGGCGAAGTCATGAATCCGGTGCCGGAGCCCGAAACGTACAGCTTGATGGCCCTGGGACTGCTGGTGGCCGGTGCCTACGGTCGTCGTGCGAAGCGCCGCGCCAAGGCCGGCCTCGTCACGGCCTGACGTCCATGGGACTCTCGAGGGCCGGCAGTCGCCGGCCCTTTTTCATTGGGTGGCCGTTCCGATCGCTCTTGGTAGGTGGTGGCGACACACTCGGCTGGCTTCGGCCGTGGCGAGCGTCACATGACGGAAGAAGTCAGGTGGCGATCCAACCCGTGATCTGGGTCACGGGAACGATCGCGGTCTCGGTGAACGGCGCGAAGGGCGATTGCACCGCACGCACGACCTCGATGTCGGTGGCTTCCAGCAGCGAGTAGTTCGCGGAGCGATCGGCCGCCGCCCATTCGCCGCGAATGCTCACGTTCGCGGGGATCGACGCGTAGAACGATTTCGCCAGGGCGGCGAGCTCGCCGAACTGCGCAGGGGTCAAGTCCGGGCGCGTTCGGCTGGTCAGCAGGAACAACATGGGGGCATCCTCCAATGAAAAGTCAGGAGGATCTTGCGCCTCGATCGTGCCTCTCGCAAACCGCACCCGGTCCGACGCGATCCCGCGCATGAGCGGTACGACCGGCCGCAGTTCGTGCGTCGGTGCATGGCATGATTCGCAGGACGACAGAACAAGAGCCTTCGGCGAAGCGAGCATGCCTCGCCGATGATTCACGCACCAAGGGAACGGTCGACATGATCACGCTCACTGGCTCACCGGCGCTCAAGGTTCAGGTGATGTGCGAGGGCATCCGCTACACGCCTGCGCTCGGGGCCGCGGCGGCGCATTCGATGCCGAACTTCTACCCGTATCGCTTCAAAGAGGGCGAGCCCGATCCGACCGGCCGCGGCATCGCGACGATCCCCTACCTGATCAACACCGCCGACGGCACAGAGATGCGCATCATGGGCAACGGCGACTCGCCGTGGCACGTCGAAGGGTCGGCCGACGACGGCTATCTCCTCATCGACGACCGTGACGGACGGGAGGTGCCGATCGAGTTCGAACCGCTTCGCCCCTGGCTCACCCAGAAGACCACCGACGGGCTGCCCTTCGCGCAGGCCGGCGTCACGACGCACGGTGACATGCTGGTGATCAACGTCGCGCCGGGATGCGAATACTTCCTGCACAAGCAGGACGGCGTCTCCATGCGCTGCACCTTCTGCGCCTACGGAGCTCCCGACGAGCGCACCGTGCACCTCGGCCAGAAGACGGGCCGGATCGAGATCCCGCCGCCGACGCTGGACCGCATGAGCGAAGCGCTGCAGGCGGTCATCGACCAGACCGAAATCCGGCATATCTATCTCGTCGGCGGGTCGCTGACCGATGCACGCAAGGAGGGCGAGCGCTTCCTGCAGCTCGCCCGCTTCGTCAAGACCGCGAACAAGCGAGGCATCCCGGTGTCGCTCGGCTCGGGCGCGCTGCCCGACGACATCATCGAGCAGTTCCATGCCGAGCAGCTCGTGCAGCACGTCTGCTTCAATCTCGAGATGTGGTCCGAGCGCCTCTTCGCCAAAGTGTGCCCGGGCAAGAATCGCTACGTCGGCTACGCGCGCTGGATCGAAGCGCTCGAAACGGCGGTGCGACTCTGGGGCCGCGGCAATGTCTACTCGGCCATGGTCGCGGGCATCGAGCTCGAGCCCGAGCACGGGCTCGAATGGGAGGAAGCGGCGCGCATCGCCCTCGAAGGCGCCGAAGACCTGTGCAGCCGCGGCATCATTCCCATCTACTCGCTGGTCTGGCCGGTCGGCGGGCGCACGCGGTCCGATTTCCACGCGCGCATCCGCAGCTACTTCGAGACGCTGAACTCTGGCTCTCACGGCATCCGCCAGCGCCACGGCCTGACGGTCTCCGAAGGGTTCATGTGCCACCGGTGCGCCTATATGCAGCTCGAATGCGACATGGACCGCAACGAGATGGCGGTGGCGGCTTGAGCGCCACGCCGCCTGCCGGACCCAAGGGTCCGGATCCGTCGTCGATCGTCCGCCTGAGCACGGCCTACTGGGAAAGCCAGGCGCTGCTCACGGCGAACCGCATCGGTCTTTTCGACGTCCTCGCCGACGGTGCCAAGAGCGCCGACGAGGTCGCCGGCACGCTGCTGCTCGACCCGCGCAGCACGGCGCTCTTCCTGCGCGCGCTGGTGGGCCTGGGCTTTCTGGCCGAGGCCGAGGGACGATTTGCCAATGCACCGGTGGCGGCGACGTTCCTGGTCAAGCGCAGCCCGGCGTTCATGGGCAACGCCATCCGCTACAGCGATCAGCTCTACGCCACCTGGGGCAACCTCGAGGGCGCCCTGCGCTCCGGCAAGCCCGCGCTTCCCGCGGAGTCCTACCTGGGCGACAACCCGGACCGCACGCGGACCTTCGTGAAGGCGATGCACGAGCGTGCGCTTGGCGTCGCGCGCGCCCTCGTGTCGATCCTCGACCTCACGGGTCGATGCTCGATGCTCGACGTCGGCGGCGGCCCCGGCACGTACTCCGTGCTTCTCACCGAACGCTTCCCCGGATTGCGGTCCGAGGTGCTCGAGCTGCCCGGCGTCGCTGCGGTGGCGCGCGAGCTGGTGGCCGCCGCTGGCGCGAGCGATCGGGTGAGCCTGCGCGACGGCGACTATCACCACACCGACTTCGGCTCGGGCAAGGACGTCGTGCTGATGTCGGGCATGTTCCATCGCGAGACCGAGCAGGCGTGTCGATCGTTGATCGAACGCGCGGCGGCCTGTCTCGATCCGGGCGGGTTGCTCGTCGTCAGCGACGTCTTCACCGACCGCGGCGGCAGCCAGCCCACCTTCGCTGCGATGTTCGGCCTCAACATGATGCTGACCGCACCCGACGGCGGCGTGCACAGCGACGCGGACGTGCAGGGCTGGATGGCCGACTGCGGCCTGCGCGAGCTGCGCATGGTGCCGTTGCCACCGCCGATGCCGCATCGCGTCGTCTTTGGAGTGAAGCCATAAGCAGCCGCCGCAACGTGCTGGCCGCTTTGGGATGGCTGGCTGCGAGCCGCATCCCGACCGCGTCGGCCCAATCGCAGCCGCCTGTGCTGAAGTCGCTCGGCGGCGATCGCTATCAGGTCGGCACGATCGTCGTCGACAAGCGCGCGCGCAGATTTTCCGTGCCCGGTCGTGTCCATCTGCTCGGCAAGCCGCTCGAGTATCTCGCCACCGCGCCCGGCGGGATGAAGGCCTACGAAACGCTGTTCGAGCTGGACACAGGAGGCACCGAATTCAACCTGGCCTGCATCCTGGTCGGCCTCGAGCGTGATCCCGATGTGGGGCAGGTCGATCGAGGCATTCAGCAACCCTTGAAGGGCCCCCGGGTTGCGATATCCATCGCGTGGATGGACGGCGGCAAACGGCGCCTCATCTCGGCGGCGGAGGCGGTGCTCAACCCGGAAGCCGGTGTCAAGCCGGCAGACGTCGGCTGGGTGTACATCGGCGCGCCGGCGTTCGACAGCAGCGGGCAGTTCCCGGCCGAGAAAACCGGAACCTTGATCGGCTTCGTGCACGATGCCAACTGCGTCATCGAGTCGGTCGTCGGCATCGGCGTCGGCGCCTACGGCTCGGTCCGCGGCAGCGCGCTCCTGCCACCCGTCGGCTCCGCGATCGAGCTGATCGTCGACGCCGCTCCCGTCGCCAAGTGATCGCCGCCCGCTGGGGGATGCTGCTGGTGGCTTCCCTGTCGATGCTCGCGGCGCTCGGCGCGATGGCCGCCCGGATTCAGCCGTCGATGCTGCGACTGGAAGTCGCCGCGGTCGTGGCCGTGCTCGCGCCGCTCTTCTGGCCCGGCGCCGGCGCGAGCGCCGAGGCCGCCGCGATGCGTGTCACGGGCTGGTCGCTCGCGTCGACGGCACTGGCTGCGATCGTCATCGTCGTGCTCGGTGGCTTCGGCCAACCCGCTCTTCCCGTCCTCCTGGTCTGCGTCATGCTGCTGGCGATCCTGATCCTCGTGCATGCGGCGATGGCGTTCGTCGAGCACAGGTGGCGCGCACGCTGGGGCGACGCCGAGGGCGCCCGCGAGCTGGCCGGACGTGCAACGGTCATCGCCTTCGTCGTGCTGGGCACGCTGCCCTTCTGGTCCGGGCCGATCGCGGAAGTCGTGTCGGTTCGTCATCCTGGCGTCCTGGATCTCGTGGTCGGCCTCAGCCCTGTGACCCATCTGGCGGTCGCGAGCGGCAGCGACGTGCTCCGCATCAACTGGTTCTACGAGCATTCGAACCTCTCGGCCCTGAGGGTCTCTTATCCGGAGCCCGCCGAACTGGCCTGGAGCTACGGATCGGCCTGCGCGGCACTCGCCGTCTACACCATTGCCCGGCGACGGCTGCGCCACCATGCCGGGCCGGCGCTCAAGTGACCCGGTGTTGCGCCGTCTCACGCTGCTGCTCGGACTCGCGTTCTGCTGCATCGCGCATGCGAACGCCGAGCCGCGCATCGACCTGACGCTGACACCGGCCTGGAAAGGCTGGAGCCGGCCGGGCCGAACGACCGAGATCGACGTGCGGATGAGCAGCGACGCC
>JBDTJD010000244.1:0-7296 GCA_039935975.1 Caldimonas sp. | reverse complement strand
AAGGGAAACTGCTCCCCCCGTTTCAGGGGCGCTGGCCGATCGGCGCGACCGTGCGCTGAGTCGCCCCCGTGTACAGCTGGCGCGGCCGACCGATCTTGTACTCGGGGTCGCCGATCATCTCGTTGAGTTGCGCGATCCAGCCGACCGTGCGGGCGAGCGCGAAGATGGCCGTGAACAGGCTCACCGGAATGCCGATGGCGCGCTGCACGATGCCGGAATAGAAGTCGACGTTCGGATAGAGCTTTCGCGCCACGAAGTATTCGTCCTCGAGGGCGATCTTCTCGAGCGACATCGCCAGCTTGAAGATCGGGTCGTCGTGCAGCCCGAGCGCGTCGAGGACCTCGTGGCAGGTTTCGCGCATCAGCTTGGCGCGGGGGTCGTAGTTCTTGTAGACGCGGTGCCCGAAGCCCATCAGCTTGATGCCCGAGTTCTTGTCCTTCACCTGCTTGACGAACTCGCCGATCTTCTCGACCCCGCCCATCTTCTGGACGTCCTCGAGCATGTTGAGGGCCGCCTCGTTGGCGCCGCCGTGGGCCGGCCCCCACAGGCAGGCAACGCCGGCGGCGATCGCCGCGAACGGGTTCGTGCCCGACGAGCCGCACAGGCGCACCGTCGAGGTCGACGCGTTCTGCTCGTGGTCCGCGTGGAGGATGAAGATTCGGTCCATGGCCCGCACCAGCACGTCGTTCGGCACGTAGTCCTCGCACGGCGTGGCGAACATCATGCGCATGAAGTTGCCGGCGTACGAGAGATCGTTCTTCGGATAGATGTAGGGCTGGCCGACGGTGTACTTGTAGGTCATTGCGACCAGGGTCGGCATCTTGGCGATCAGGCGGATCGCCGAGATCTCGCGGTGCGTCGGGTTGTTGATGTCCGTCGAGTCGTGATAGAAGGCCGACATCGCGCCGACCAGTCCCGTCATGATCGCCATCGGATGGGCGTCGCGCCGAAAGCCCCGCAGGAAGAACTGCATCTGCTCGTTGACCATCGTGTGATGGGTGACGAGATCGGAGAAGTCGCCCTTCTGCGTGGCCGTCGGCAGCTCGCCCTTCAGCAGCAGATAGCAGGTCTCGAGGTAGTCGCACTGCGTCGCGAGCTGCTCGATCGGATAGCCGCGATAGAGCAGCTCGCCCTTGTCGCCGTCGATGTAGGTGATCGTCGAGTTGCACGACGCCGTCGAGAGAAAACCCGGGTCGTAGGTGAACTTGCCCGTCTGGGCGTAGAGCTTGCGGATGTCGATGACCTCCGGACCGATCGTGCCCTTGTAGATGGGCAGATCCATGCTCGGGCTTCCGTCCGAGAACGAGAGGGTGGCTTTGGCGTCGGACGGAGTCATGGCGGGAATCCTCGAGAAAAGGGCTGTGGAGCGATGCCGGACGTTGTCCCGTTGCGCGCTCTCAGCGCGCCGTCCGAACGGCCTCGATGACCTGACGAACCTCGGGCCGATCGAGGTCCGCGGGCGGCTTCTGACGGCCGAGGAAGATGGCGAGCAATTCGTTGTCGGCGAGGTCCATCAGCGCATAGAGGCCGCGGGCGTCGCCTTCGGTGACGGCCTCCCTGCGCGAGAAGTAGCGCTCGATCAGGAGATCGTTCTCGAGCAGGCCGCGCCGACAGCGCCAGCGAAGCTTGCTCAACGCGCGATCGTCGATCGCGAGTTGCGCGGACTCGCGCGCGTCGATCGCGCCGGCGGCCTGCATCAGACGGCGCGCCTCACCATCAGCTCCTTGATCTTGCCGATGGCGCGAGTCGGATTGAGGCCCTTCGGGCAGACGTCGACGCAGTTCATGATCGTGTGGCAACGGAAGAGGCGGTACGGATCCTCGAGGTTGTCGAGCCGCTCGCTGGTGGCGTCGTCGCGGCTGTCGGCGATGAAGCGATAGGCCTGCAGCAAGCCCGCGGGGCCGACGAACTTGTCCGGGTTCCACCAGAAGCTCGGGCACGCGGTCGAGCAGCTCGCGCACAGGATGCACTCGTAGAGGCCGTTCAGCTCGTCGCGCTCCTCGGGCGACTGGAGCCGCTCCTTCTCGGGCGGTCGTTCGTCGTTGATGAGATACGGCTTGATCGAGTGGTATTGCTTGAAGAACTGCGTCATGTCGACGATCAGGTCGCGCACCACCGGCAGCCCGGGCAGCGGCTTCAGCACCACGGGATCCTTCAGCGTCCTCATGTTGGTGAGGCACGCCAGGCCGTTCTTGCCGTTGATGTTCATCGCGTCGGAGCCGCACACGCCTTCGCGACAGGAGCGGCGAAAACTGAGCGTCGGATCCGTCGCCTTCAGCTTCATCAGCGCGTCGAGCAGCATCCGCTCGCTGCCGTCGAGCTCGACCTGGATCGTCTGCATGGTCGGCGCGGCGCCGCTCTCGGGGTCGTAGCGATAGATCTTGAACGTGCGCAGCGACGGCTTCGACTGCCGCGGGGCGCCGATCGAGTCGAGCGCGGCGAGGGTGGACGGTGTGGGTTCGGCTGCCATGTCAGAAGGTGCGCACCTTGGGCGGAATCGATTCGACGGATTGCGGCGTCAGGTTCACCGGCTTGTATTCAAGCCGGTTCCCTTCGCTGTACCAAAGGGAGTGCTTGAGCCACTCGGCATCGTTGCGACCGTTCGGTGCCACCGGGTCGTCGATCGGACGCTCGTACTCGAGCACCGTGTGCGCGCCACGGCATTCGTGGCGGGCGGCGGCCGAGAAAATCGTCGCGAGCGCGCACTCGACAAGGTTGTCGACCTCGAGCGCCTCGATCCGGGCGGTGTTGAAGACGTTCGACTTGTCGCCCAGATGCATGCTCCAGGCCCGCTCGGCGATCGCCTGGACCTTGCCCACGCCCTCGTCGAGCGACGCCTGCGTGCGAAAGACTCCGGCGTGAAGCTGCATCGTCTTCCTGAGGTCGTTCGCGATCGTCTGCGAGTACTCGCCGCCGGTGCTCGCGTCGAGGCGCGCGAGGCGCGCTGCGGTGGCGTCGGAGGCGTGCGCGGGCAGCGCCCGGTGCGACTGGTCGGCGAGCTTGCTGGCGACGATGTGATTGCCGGCGGCGCGGCCGAATACGAGCAGGTCGAGAAGCGAATTGGTGCCGAGCCGGTTGGCGCCATGCACGCTCACGCAAGAGCACTCGCCCACGGCATACAGGCCCGGCACGACCGTGTTCGGATTGCCGTCCTTCGGCACGACGACCTGGCCGTGGACGTTGGTCGGCACACCGCCCATCTGGTAGTGGATCGTCGGCACGACCGGGATCGGCTCCCTCGTGATGTCGACATTGGCGAAGTTGTGGCCGATCTCCAGCACGCTCGGCAGACGCTTCTTGATGGTGTCGGCGCCGAGATGGGTCATGTCGAGGACGATGTAGTCCTTGTCGGGGCCGCAGCCGCGCCCTTCCTTGATCTCCTGGTCCATGCAGCGCGAGACGAAGTCGCGCGGCGCGAGGTCTTTCAGCGTCGGCGCGTAGCGCTCCATGAAGCGCTCGCCGTCGCCGTTGCGCAGGATCGCACCCTCGCCGCGGCAGCCTTCGGTGAGCAGCACGCCCGCGCCGTAGACGCCGGTCGGGTGGAACTGCCAGAACTCCATGTCCTCGAGCGGCAGGCCGGCGCGCGCCGCCATTCCCAGGCCGTCGCCGGTGTTGATGAAGGCGTTGGTCGAGGCCGCGAAGATGCGTCCCGCGCCTCCGGTAGCGAGCATGACGGTCTTGGCCTGCAGGATGTGCAGCTGTCCGGTCTCCATCTCGAGCGCCGTGACACCGACCACCGCACCCTCGGAGTCGCGGATCAGGTCGAGCGCCATCCACTCGACGAAGAAGTTGGTGCGCGCCTTGACGTTTTGCTGGTAAAGCGTGTGCAGCATCGCGTGGCCGGTGCGGTCGGCCGCAGCGCAGGCGCGCTGGACGGGCTTCTCCCCGTAGTTCGCCGTATGCCCGCCGAAGGGACGCTGGTAGATCGTGCCGTCGGCGTTGCGGTCGAACGGCATGCCGAAGTGCTCGAGCTCGTAGACCACGTTCGCGGCCTCGCGGCACATGAACTCGATCGCGTCCTGGTCGCCGAGCCAGTCCGAGCCCTTGACGGTGTCGTAGAAGTGGTAGTGCCAGTTGTCCTCGCTCATGTTGCCGAGCGAGGCGCCGATGCCGCCCTGCGCGGCAACCGTGTGCGAGCGCGTCGGGAACACCTTCGAAAGCACGGCGACGTTCAGGCCGGCGCGCGAAAGCTGCAGCGCCGCGCGCATGCCCGAGCCGCCCGCGCCGACGATGACGCAGTCGAAGCGGCGCGTCGGCACCGAGGAGGTATGGATCGCGGGGCCTGCCATCACAGTCTCCAGAGAACCTGCACGGCCCAGCCGGCGCAGCCGACGAGCCAGGCGAGGGTCGCGACATCGAGCGTCAAGCGCAGCCCCACCGGCTTGATGTAGTCCATCCAGATGTCGCGCATGCCGACCCACGCGTGATAGAGCAGCGAGACGATGACGACGAAGGTGAGCACCTTCATCCACTGGCGCGAGAAGATCGCCGACCAGCGGTAGTAGTCGAGCGGTCCGGGCAGCAGCACCTGAACGACCAGCGCGACGGTGAAGAGCGCCATCACGACCGACGTCACCCGTTGCGCCAGCCAGTCGCGCAGACCGTAGTGCGCACCGACGACGAGACGCCTGGAACCGAAGGAGATGCTCATGGCGCGCTCAGAAGAACAGCTTCGCGCCGAGCGCCAGCGCGACGACGGTGCTGAGGACGATGGCAGCCAGCGCCGAGGTGCGGCCGAAGGACTCGCTCACCTGGTGCGTGGCGTCCATCCAGAGATGGCGCAGACCGGCGCAGAAGTGGAAGAGAAAGGCCCAGATCGCTGCGAAGACGACCAGCTTCCAGAACCAGCCCGGCAATCCGAGGGTGCCGGCCGCAAAGACGCTGACGAACTCCTCGTACGTGCCTTCCGAGCTGAGGCTGGCATCGAACATCCAGATCACGAAGGGCAGCAGCAGGAACATCACCAACCCGCTGATCCGGTGCAGGATCGAGGCCCAGCCGGCGAGCGGAAGTCGATAGGAGACGAGTTGGGTGACGTGGATGTTGCGATAGACGGGCTGTCGCTTGAGCGGTTGTTCTTTGAGGGAAGTGACCATGTCGACCTTGATGGGACGTGGGTCCCGTCCAGCCCATCGAGTTTATTGCAACGCAACAGACTTTACCGCGCCCGCCTCCGGTCCACCTTCCCTGAGCCCGCGCAACCGCAGGGCCGGGCCGTCGCTGGCCTAAACTTCAACGATCGCACGACGTCTCGTCGCGCCGAGCGTCCTTCCCACCGTTTCGGAGAACCCAGATGAAGCCTCCCGTCCGCGTCGCGGTCACCGGCGCTGCCGGCCAGATCGGTTATGCGCTCCTCTTTCGCATCGCCTCGGGCGAGATGCTCGGCAAGGATCAGCCGGTCATCCTGCAGCTGCTCGAAGTGCCCGCCGAGGGGCCGCAGAAGGCGCTGAAGGGCGTGATGATGGAGATCGACGACTGCGCCTTTCCCCTGCTCGCGGGCATGACCGCGCACAGCGACCCGATGACGGCCTTCAAGGACGCCGACTACGCGCTCCTCGTCGGCTCGATGCCGCGCAAGGCCGGCATGGAGCGATCGGAATTGCTCTCGGTCAACGGCAAGATCTTCGTCGGCCAGGGCAAGGCGCTCAATGCGGTGGCGTCGCGCAACGTCAAGGTCCTGGTCGTCGGCAATCCGGCCAACACCAACGCCTACATCGCCATGAAGAGCGCGCCCGACCTGCCGCGCAAGAACTTCACCGCGATGCTGCGGCTCGACCACAACCGCGCCGCCAGCCAGATCGCCGCCAAGACCGGCAAGCCGGTGGCCTCGATCGAGAAGCTCGCGGTCTGGGGCAACCACTCGCCCACGATGTATGCCGACTATCGCTTCGCGACGATCGACGGCAAGCCCGTCAAGGCGCTGATCGACGACGACGCCTGGAACAAGGACGTCTTCCTGCCCACCGTGGGCAAGCGCGGTGCGGCGATCATCGAGGCGCGCGGCCTCTCGTCGGCGGCGTCGGCGGCGAACGCGGCGATCGACCACATGCGCGACTGGGCGCTCGGCACCCATGGCAAGTGGGTGACCATGGGGATCCCGTCGGACGGCCAGTACGGCATCCCGAAGGACACGATGTTCGGCTTCCCCGTCACGGTCGCCAACGGCGAGTACAAGGTCGTCGACGGCCTCGACATCGACGCCTTCAGCCGCGAGCGCATCGACCTGACGCTGAAGGAACTCCAGGAAGAAAAGGACGGCGTGAAGCACCTGCTCTGACCCTGACGACGGCGCTTTTTCGCCAGCGCAGCGGACAGGTCGTGACGCAATCCCGCTGCCGCGGTAACGGCGGGTAAGCCAATCACCGGCGGCGCGCCGCTGGACCACAATCCGCTCCCATCGCCAGAGCCAGAAAGGTCCCCGCCATGTCGATGTCCACTTCCTTGCGCCTCGCCTCCGTCGCGGGTGCGCTGATCGCCTTCACCTTCACTGCATCGCCGGCGCTCGCAGCCGACGCCCATGCCAAGCCGGCCAAGCCTTCGGCCAAGGCCGCCAGGACGAAGGCGCCGCCTGCGCCGACGTTCGTCGTGCCTGACGCCCAGCCCGAGCAGGTCAAGGCGGCCGAGCTCGTCTACTACGGCACGTACGATTGCGAGTTCTCGCAGACCGTGAACATCGCGCAAAGCCCGAAATACCCGGCCTACGTCGATCTCAAGCACGGCAAGAACGACTGGCTGATGAAGCCCGTCCTGTCGTCGACCGGCGCCATCCGCCTCGAGGACGTGCGCGGCGAGACGCTGATGGTGCAGATCGCGAGCAAGTCGATGCTCCTCAACGTCAAGACGGCGCATCGCATCGTCGACGACTGCATGAGCGCGAAGCAGCGCGAACTGGTGGCCGAAGCCAAGGCCGCCAAGGCGTCCGCTGATGCCGGTTCGACCCCGGTGACGACGACGACCCTGCTCAAGTAGCCACTCCGCCGGGCACGGATGCCCGACGATCGACGCGCCCTGCGGGGCGCGTCGTCATTCCCGGAGTGCGCGGGGCGAGGTCCGGCTCGATAATCGCGCCATGACGCGCCCCTTCAATTTCAGCCCCGGGCCGGCGGCTCTCCCCGAGCCGGTCCTGCGCCGCTGCGCCGAGGAAATGCTCGACTGGCACGGCAGCGGCATGTCGGTGATGGAGATGAGCCATCGCGGCAAGGAGTTCATGTCGATCTACCACGAGACGCATGCGCTTCTGCGCGAGCTGCTCGTCGTGCCCGACAACTACAAGCTGCTCTTCCTGCAGGGCGGCGC
>JBDTJD010000243.1:0-15243 GCA_039935975.1 Caldimonas sp. | reverse complement strand
CTCGGGCCGGTGTACGGCGTCCAGTGGCGCTCGTGGCCGGCGCCCGACGGCCGCCACATCGACCAGATCGCCCACGTCGTCGAGCAACTGAGAACAAACCCCGACTCGCGCCGGATCATCGTCAGCGCATGGAACGTCGCCTCGCTTCCGGAGATGGCGCTGCTGCCGTGCCATGCCCTCTTCCAGTTCTACGTCGCACCCGCGACCGGCGGCGCGCGCGCCCGGCTGAGCTGCCAGCTCTACCAGCGCAGCGCCGACATCTTCCTCGGCGTGCCCTTCAACATCGCCAGCTACGCCCTGCTCACCCACATGCTGGCCCAGCAGTGCGACCTCGACGTCGGCGACTTCGTCTGGACCGGCGGCGACTGCCACATCTATTCCAACCACGCCGAGCAGGTCGAGCTCCAGCTCGCACGCGCGCCCCATCCCTACCCCGCACTCGAGATCGTGCGCCGGCCGGAATCGGTCTTCGACTACCGGCTCGAGGACTTCGTCGTCCACGACTACCGTCACCACGACGCGATCAAGGCGCCCGTCGCGGTCTGACGCCACGCGGCGGGCACGCTGCGGACGTGCCGCATTTCACTCGAATCGGCCGCTTCGCAGCGTTCACAGCCCGGCGCGTGGCGCTACAGTGGCGCGGATGAGCAGCAACTTTCTTGCGCCCACCGTCTCCGAGCTCGAGCGGGACTGGGGTCTGGCGCTCGACCAGGAGTGGAACGTCGACGTCGGCCGTGGTGAGCTCGCGCCCATCATTCGCCGCTTCGGGCTGGGCGCCGCCGCGCAGCGCGAGGCGGTTCTCGCGCGTTTCGGCATGATCGCGCCGACGGCGAAGTCGGCCCGATCCACTGCCTCCACCGTCAACGCGCGCACCGAGACGGCGGCGACCCGACCGTCGTTCAGGAACGCCTACGCGCAGCGCCAGTGGTGCATCGTGCCGGCGCAGTGCCTCTACGTGCCTTACTACGCCGACGTCGGCTCGCACGCCGAACGCTGGCGCATCCGGCGCATCGACCGGTCGCCGCTCAGCATCGCCGGCCTCTGGGATCGCTGGGTCGACGACAGCGGCACCGAGATCCTCAGCTTCGCGATGCTGACGATTAACTGCGATCTGCACCCGCTCCTCAACCGCTTCGACCGCCGCGTCAACGACAAGGGCGAACCGACCGAGAAGCGCACGCCGGTCCTTCTCGCCGAGGAAGACTTCGACGCCTGGCTCGACGCATCGGTCGGCCGGGCGCCGATCTACTTCGGCACGTTCGGCAAGGACGACCTCGACGCCGATCCGGCGCCGTCGGCGACCCGTCGCACTACCGCGCTCACGCCCCTCGACACCACCGTGTCGGAGTACTGAGGCCGACGGGCCTCAGCGCGGAGACGGGTTCCCGCGCACGCGCGCCCAGGTGGCGCGCAGACGGCGCGCTCGATCCTCGAGCAGGAACGAAGCGACAAGCGCGATCGCCGCCGAGACCAGCCCGGTCAGCAAGGCCTCGGCGTGGGCGAAGCCGTAGTGACCCGGATGCGAGTACGCGTCGCCGATGGCGGTAAGCGTGCCGACGACGAGCGCGTTGCCGTAGCGATTGCCGTAGAGCCGAGCCGCCGGCGTGAAGCTGAGCAGCAACGCCAGCAGGCCCGTGGCCAGACCGGTCCGTAGCGCGATCTCCCAGTGCACTGCGCTGAAGACATTGCCGACGCTGCCCGGCATGCACGTCATGCACGCGCTTGTCGGCTGCCAGAAGCGCTCGACGAACAGCCTGACGCGCCTGCGGACGTTCACGCGGAATCTGCGGAAGGCGACGCCGACACGTCGCCGAGCGGCTACGCCGCGTCGAGCGCGCCCAGCGTCGAGGCGTTCGAGGCGGTTTCGTCGAAACTGCCGTGCAGCATCTCGGCGAGCGCGTGATCGAGGCCCATCCGGAAGTACACGTAGGTCGAGCGGATCGCGCGGCGGACGGCCTCGACGTCGGCCGGCGCTGGCGCCTCGCCGAGCAGCGTGGCGACGATCTCCAGCGCTTCCCACGGGTGGGTGTCGTCGTACTCGGCATGCAGGCGGAGCCACCGTGTCGCCGAGGCGCGCACCTCATCGGGAAGCGACGCGGCATAGGTGGGCTTCGAGCACACCAGGCACGCCCATTCGCCGGTGACGCCCTCGACCGCGAAGTTGGTGGCGGCGATCGCGACCGGCAGGCTGGCGCGGTCGCACACGTACCAGCACCAGTGGGCGAGCGCCGACAGCCCCTCGACGTCGGTGCCGCTCTTCAGATCGTCGAGGGTGAGATCGACCGATCGCGCCCAGTCGACCCAGTGGTCGGCATGCTTCTGCTCGACCCGGATGTTGTGGATCAGGTAGCGGCGCGCGAGATCTTCGCCGTCGCCGTGCCCGACGCTCAGCTTCTTCAGGTTCATCGCCATGAACTGGGGAAACTGCTCGATCGTCGGCCAGGCGCCGATCATGAACTTTCGCATCGCCACCGCGGGCAGGCGGGCATCGCGCAACAGGGTGAAGAACTCGTGGCGAGCGACGCGGTCCCTGTCCAGGGCGGTGCTTCGGACGACGTCCTGGAGCCACCCCGGATAGCTCGACAGCGCCTTCAGTTCCCCGGTCCGTCGAAACCCCTGTGTCATCCCGACCCCCGGTTGCATGTCTTGCATGATTCTAGGAGCGAGCGTGCATATTGCGCACTGGTAGTCCCCCTCCCGCGTTGCTGATCGGCTACGTGCCGCGGCGCCCGTCGAGCACGTCGAGCAGGTCGCGGAAGTCGATCGGCTTGGTGAGGTAGTCCTCGAAGCCGTTGGCGAGCGCGTTCTCGATCTGCTCGGGAAGCGCGTCGGCCGACAGGGCGACCAGGCGGATCGCGGCCGTGGCCGGATCGGCGCGCAGCGCATGCGCGAGCTCGATCCCGGTCATGTCGCCGAGGTTCATGTCGACGAGCATCAGGTGCGGCTGATCGCGGCGCGCCTTGTGGAAAGCGATCGCCCCGTTCTCGGCGACGTCGAAGGCGACCGACGGGCGCAGCTTCACGACCTGCCGCACGATCTCGACGTTGACCTCGTTGTCCTCCGCGTAGAGCACGCGCATCGATTCGTCGAGGTCGCCGTGCTGGCTCGGCGGCGTCGCGCCACCCGCGCCGGTCGGCGGCTCGGCCGAGCGGGCAAGCATCACCGAAGCCATTGTGCCGCGATCGACCGCGCTGTCGATGCGCAGCTCGCCCTGCATCAGCTCGACCAGGCGACGCGAGAGGACCAGCCCGATGCCGGTGCCCTCGATCTTCGAGTTCTCGGCGCCCAGCCGGTTGAACGGCTCGAACAGCCGCTCGAGCTTCTCGGGCGCCATCCCGTAGCCGTCGTCGGTGATGCGAAGCTCGCAGCGATCCGGCGACGCCTGCCACTGCACGCGCACTTCGCCTTGGGGCCGGTTGTACTTGACCGCGTTGCTGAGCAGGTTCACGAGCACCTGGCGCAGGCGCACGCGATCGGCGAACACGAAGAGCTCGTCGGCGCCGACGTCCTGGGAGACCAGGTCGTCCTCCAGGCCGTCGACGCGGATCGCGATGCCGCCGAGATGCGCCAGCGGCAGCACCATCGAGATCGCATCCTCGACCGCCGAACGGACGTCGACCGGTTCGAGCGTGGCCGTCATCTGGCCGGACTCGACGCGCGACAGGTCGAGCACGTCGTTGACGAGCGCGAGCAGATGCGCGCCAGCGTTCTCGATGTGCTGGATGCGCTCGAGCTGCTGCAGCGTCGGCCGCTCGCTCGCGTCGAGGCGCAGCAGCTGGGCGAAGCCGAGCACCGCGTTGAGGGGCGTCCTGAGCTCATGGCTCATCCGCGACAGGAACTCGGTCTTGGCGCGGCTGCTCGCCTCGAGCGCGTCCCGCGCCCGACGGTCGGCACGCGCGCTCTGCAGCCCCGCGACGTCGCGGATCACGGCCGTCACCATCGTGCCGCTCTCGGTCGTGAGGCGAGAGAGCGACGCCTCGACGGGAAATTCCTGGCCATCGGCGCGCTTGCCGAAGAGCTCCAGCACCTCGCCGGTCTCGGTGTTGGCGCCGAAGCGGACGTCGGTCGACGCCGTGGCGCCCTGCGGCCGGGCCGGGTGCGGGAAAAAGCGACCGACGTCGCTGCCGATGGCGTCGGCGGCAGGAACCGCGAAGAGCCGTTCGGCGGCGCGGTTGAACTGCACGACGCGCTGCTGGCTGTCGATCGTCATCACGCCGTCGTTGACGGCGTCGACGAGACCCGCGATCCGCACCTCGCCCTGGCGCAGCGCGGCCTGCATGTGGACCCGCTCGCTGATGTCGAAGAAGGTTGCGACGGCACCGTCGAGCCTGCCGTCCTTGAGCATCGGGTGAATCCAGTATTCGACCGGGAACGACGAGCCGTCCCGGCGCCGGAACATCGCCTCGACGACGTGCACCTCGGCCGCCGCCGGAGCGGCCGGCGCGGCCCGGTCATCGGCATCGCCGTCGCTGCGCGGGACCTGGATGAGCCCGCGCATCTCGCGGCCGAGCAGTTCCGACTCGCGCTGGTAGCCGAGCATGTCCAGCGCAGAGCGATTGATGAACGTGCAGCGACCGCCCGTGTCCATGCCGTAGAGCCCCTCGGCGGCCGAGTCGAGGAGACGCTGCAGCGATTCGCGGCGCGCGCGCAGCTCGGTTTCGGCCGCGGCCTGCGCCCGGGCACTGCGCAGCACGAAGACCAGCCCGCTCAGGCCGAGCAGCAGGCCGAGCGCGAGATTCAGGGCGAGCAGCAGCCGCTGGCTGAGGCGCGCGCCGTCGCCGAGCTGTGCGGCGAAGCGCACCTCGAGCGGCGTCAGCTCGTCGTTGAGTCTCTGCGCCTCGCTGCGCAGCGAGGTCACCTCCGGCGCGGCGGGGTCGCCGGCGACGATGCGCTGGTGCGCCCGCTCGGCCGTGATGCGCATCTGCTCGATGATGCGATCGCCTTCGGTCCAGGTTGCGATCGCGTCGGCCATCAGCGGCGTCCTGTGGAACCACTCGAACAGGCGGATCACGCCGGGCACGTCACCGGCGTCGGTGCCGCCCGCGATCAGGCCGCGCCGCGCGTCGTCGACCCGAAGCACGGGAGCCTGCATGGCCTCGCGCGCGGCCCGATCGCCGAGTGGAAAGGCGAGCGCGCGCAGGAAGGCCTGGTAGTCCTCCTCGCGATGGGACTCCGCGTAGTCGATCAGACGGATGTGCGCGTCCTTCTGGCCCTTCGAGTACAGGCTCTCGCCCGTGACGTAGGCCCGCACCGCCGACATCATGTCGATGCTGATCACCGCCACGCCGAGCTGCAGCGCCACGATGCAGGCGAACACCGCCAGCACCGGCCAGGAACGGGCGCGCAGGCGAAGCTGCGCTCGTCGCCGTCCACGCGGCGCGGCGGCGGCACGGGGTTCAATGGGATTCAAGGCGGGCATCGAGGACGATAGGAGTGCGGATTCTGCGTCCAGGCGCAGACCGGCCTCCGGCGTGCACGGGGGTCGCGAGGAATCTGCCCGAACATAGACTCGAGGTCGGCGATTCCCCCGACGACCCGGAGACCTCATGAAGACGTATCGCATCGCCACCCTCCCGGGCGACGGCATCGGCAAGGAAGTCATCCCCGCCGGAGAGCGCGTGATGTCTGCGCTCGCGGCGGGAACGACCGACTTCCGCTTCGAGTTCGAGACCTTCGGCTGGGGCGGCGACTGGTTTCGCGAGCACGGCGTCATGATGCCGGTCGACGGGCTCGACGCGCTGCGCGACAAGGACGCCATCCTCTTCGGCTCGGCCGGCGATCCGGACATTCCCGACCACGTCACGCTCTGGGGCCTGCGTCTGAAGATCTGCCAGGGCTTCGACCAGTACGCCAACGTGCGGCCGACGCGCATCCTGCCGGGCATCGACGCGCCCCTGAAGCGATGCGGACCTGGGGACCTCGACTGGGTCATCGTCCGCGAGAATTCGGAAGGCGAATACGCCGGCGTCGGCGGGCGGGTCCACCAGGGCCATCCGATCGAGGCGGCGACCGATGTGTCGATGATGACGCGAGCCGGCGTCGAGCGGATCATGCGTTTCGCGTTCGCGCTCGCGCGCTCACGGCCGCGAAGGCTTCTCACCGTCGTCACCAAGAGCAACGCACAGCGCCACGCGATGGTGATGTGGGACGAGATCGCGGCGCAGGTCGCCAACGAATTCCCCGACGTCGCGTGGGACAAGGAGCTCGTCGACGCGTGCACCGCGCGCATGGTCAACCGCCCGGCATCGCTCGACACGCTGGTCGCCACCAACCTGCATGCCGACATCCTGAGCGACCTCGCCGCCGCTCTCGCCGGCAGCCTGGGCATCGCGCCGACCGGCAACATCGATCCCGAGCGCCGCTACCCGTCGATGTTCGAGCCGATCCACGGCTCGGCCTTCGACATCATGGGCAAGGGCTGCGCCAATCCGATCGGCACGTTCTGGTCGGTGGTGATGCTGCTGGAGCACATCGGCGAGGGCGAGGCGGGCGCGCGGCTGATGGCTGCGATCGAGAGCGTCACCGCCGAGCCGAGGTTGCACACGCCCGACCTCGGCGGCCAGGCGACGACGCTGCAGGTGACCGATGCCGTCTGCCGCCGCCTGGACCCGGGGGCCGGTCGCAAGGCGGCGTGAAGCGGCGGCGAGGTCGACCGCGCTTCGACGCCGACCCCGGCGATCAATCCAGCAGGTGGAGCGCGACTTCGCCGAGGTCGGCGAAGATCATGTCGGGCCGGGCCGAGGCGATCGGCTCGCCCCCGTTGTAGCCATAAGGCACCACCCAGGCCGCGACGCCGGCGTTGCGCGCCGCCTCGACATCGACGTGCGAGTCGCCCAGATGAGCCGTCGTCTCGCGCGTGGCGGCGAGCGTCGCGATCGCGTGGCCGATCACGCGCGCGTCGGGCTTCTTGACGACCAGGGTGTCGCCGCCGACGAGCAGGTCGAACGATTGCGACAGGCCGCACGCCGCGAGCACCTGCTCGCTGTAGCGCGCCTCCTTGTTGGTCACGCAGGCGAGACGGACGCCGGCGCCGCGCAGGCGAACGAGCGCGTCGGCGACGCCGGGGTACGGCCGGCATGCCGTGCCAGCGGTCGCCTGGTAGTGCACGTCGAACTGGCGCAATGCCGATTCCCGGTCGGCGTGCGACAGCGACAGCCCCCGCTCGACCTCGATCCGGTTCAGGAGTCGCTTCATCAGCTCCCGCGCGCCGGCCCCGATCAGCCGCGTGATCATCGGCACTGGCTGGCGCGGCAGCCCGACCTCCTCGATGCTCCGGTTGGCCGCCTCGGCGATCTCGGCCGCGGTGTCGACAAGGGTGCCGTCGAGATCGATCGTCAGCAATGCGTAGCGCGGGGCCTTGCTCATGAGTGCGATGCGGCGACGGACGTGGATCCCGGCGTCAGAGCTGCGAGCCGATCAGCGAAGCCAGCCAGTCTCCCGCCTTCTCGCGCACGGGTCGGTTCGTCCACTCCGCGAGGGTCATCGCACGGGCGCTGCGCAAGTCGTTCTCGAAGATCCGCGTCTGCTCGGCGGCAAACGCCGCATCGAAGACGTTGAGCGAGGCCTCGTCGTTGAGCCGGAACGACCGGTTGTCGAAATTGGTCGAGCCGACGGAAGTGAGCAGCCCGTCGACGATCAGCACCTTGCAGTGGTACATGGTCGGCTGGTATTCCGAGATCGATGCGCCGGCGGCCAGCGGCTCGCCCCAGAGCGCGCGCGATGCCGAGCGAGACGTCTCGGAGTCGATGTGCGGTCCGGGCACGATGATGCGAACCTTCACGCCGCGCCGGAGCGCCGCGATCAGGGCGCGGATGGTGAGCTCGTCGGGAACGAAGTAGGCGGCCGACAGGTCGATCGTCCGGCTCGCGGAGGAAATCGCGAGCTGGTACATCAGCGCCATGCTTTCGCTGCCCCCCGAGGGCGAGCTGCTGAACATCTGCGCGCGCTGCGAGCCCGCCGGCGGGATGTCGGGAAAGTAGTCGGCGCCGTGCAGCACCTCGCCGCTGACCTTCACCCAGTTGTCGAGGAACACCGATTGGAGCTGGCCGACGACAGGCCCTTCGATCCGGAAATGGGTGTCGCGCCAGTGGTCGGGGTCCTGGGCGTCGCCCGTCCACTCGGGAGCGATGCCGACCCCTCCCGTGAAACCCACCAGGCCGTCGACGACAAGCAGCTTTCGATGGGTCCGGTTGTTCAGGCGCCCGAGGTTGTACCAGCTGACCGGGTGGTACTTGCGAATCTGGACGCCGGCCTGCGCCATCTCGTCCATCCACCGCGCGTCCATCTTGGCGGCGCCGACGGCGTCCAGCAGCACATGGACCTTGACGCCGGCCCGGGCGCGTTCGGCCAGAGCGTCGGCGAAGGTCTGGCCGATCGCGCCGGCCCAGTAGATGTAGGACTCGAAGTTGATCGTCTTCCTGGCGCCGCTGATCGCGGCGAGCATCGGCGGAAAGATCCGGTCGCCGTTGAGCAGCACCTCGACTCGGTTGCCGGACACGACGGGCGGCCCGAGCAGCACGCTCGCCTCGCGCTCGAACTGCGGATCTTCGGTCGAATAGAGACGCTCGATACGGCGCTCGATCCGCTTCTCGCCGCCCTTGAAATTGATCACAAGGAGCGTCGCAGCGAGCGTGCCGAGCGCGATTGCACCGGCGAACAGGGCACGACCGGCGAAAGGATTCTTCATGGGCTTGTCAGGAGTGGGCGTCTCTCAATGGTGCCTGATCACGCCGCGACCAAACGTCGGCGTTCGACCTTCGGCCCGTCGATGCGATCAGCGACGAACCTGGCGTCGGACGGCTCTGGCGCCGGATCTGGCCATTCTTCTTGCCACGATCATGAGCAACGCACCCGCGCCCGCGGCCACGAGGATCGCCCGCATGGGATCGGATCGCGTGTACTTCGCCGCGCCGGCGGCCGCGCCGTCGCGCACGTGCTCGGCCAGTGATCGCGTGACACCTCTCGCATCCTCGACAGCCGCTTTCGCGGCCAGCGCCGTTTCCATGTTCACGGTTTCCCGGCTCTGTGTGCCCAGGTAAATCAGCGGCGGAACATCGTGGCTCATCGGGCATCTCCAGTGGTGCGGCAGGCAGTGACCTGCCGATGGCAAAGAGCGTGCCGCTCGAGGACCGAGCGCCTTGCAACGGGTCACCGCGCTCGTGCCGAGTCGGAGTGTCCGCCGAAGTGCGGCCGTATAGTCGAACCAAGTTGCCAGCGCACCTCCGCAAACTCATCACGCAGCTCGGCGAGACCTTCTGGCTCCTGCCCGGGGCGCTCACGCTGCTCGGTATCTTCGGCGCCGTCGGCCTGGTCCACCTCGACCGCGCGGGCGCCGTTCCGCAATGGCTCATCGACGGCGAGTGGGTCTACAACGGCGGCGGCACGGGCGCACGAACGCTGCTGGGCGCGGTGGCCGCGTCGACGATCGGCGTTGCCGGCACGGTGTTCTCCATCACCATTGCCGCGTTGTCTCTGGCCGCCGGCCAGATGGGTCCGCGCCTGCTGCGCAACTTCACCCGCGACCGCGGCGTGCAGATCACCCTCGGCGCCTTCCTCGGCACGTTCTCGTACGCCCTCATGGTGCTGCGCAGCGTGCGCACGCAGGACGAAGGCGCGTTCACTCCGCACCTGTCGCTGACCGTCGGCATCCTGCTCGCGTTCGTGTGCGTGGCGACACTCGTGTACTTCGTGGGTCACATGGCCGGCCGCATCAACGTCGACACGGTGGTCGAGCTGGTCAGCGACGACGTCCGCAGCGCGATCGATCGGCTGACCGTCGACGAGCCCTCGCCGGAACCCCCGGCGGCGTCGTACTGGACCGGCGCGACACCCATCGTCGACCCTCGCCGCGGCTACCTGCAGGAACTCGATGCCGACGGACTGGCCGACTGGGCGGCCGAGAACGACACCGCCATTCGCCTTCTCGTGCGACCCGGTGACTACATCTTCCCCGGCACGCCAAGCGCCCTCCTGCTCAAGCCCGTGGCCGCCGCCGACACGGCCATCCATCGGGCGATGGCGCTCGGCGCGACGCGGGTGAGCTCGACCGATCTCGAGTTCGCCGTGCGCCAGCTGGTCGAGGTGGCCGTTCGCGCGCTCTCGCCGGGGATCAACGATCCGCACACCGCGATCAGCGTGCTCGATCGCCTGGGCGCCTCGCTCTGCGACGTCGCCCCGGTTTTCCTGCCGAACGGAGTGCATCTCCGCGGCGGTCGGACCGTGCTCGAGACACCGAGCATCGACTACGGCGGTCTGTGCGACAGCATGTTCCACATGATCCGGCAGAACGCCACCACCAGTCCTGCCGTGCTGATCCGCCTGCTCGAGATCCTGATCGCGGTGGCCAGTTGCGAGCGCGCTCCCGAGCGCCTCGCCGAGCTGCGCCGCCACGCCGATCTCGTGCTGGCCGATGGCGTGCGCGAAGTCGGCTCGCCCGCGGACGTGGCCGATGTGCGCGGTCGCCACGCCGCTTTCACGCGCGTCGCGCGCGGCGAGCCCGCCGGCACGCGCGGGGCCTGAGCTTTTCACCGGAACCACGCAGCATGGAAATGTTCGGCATCAACTGGGTCGGCATCGACGCCGAGAACGGCAGGAAGCTGCTCCTCTCGCTGTTGTTCATCGCCCTCGTCCTGCTGATCAGCGCCGGACTGCGCGGGCTGGTCAACCTCGTGCTCGGGCGCACCGACCACGCCACCAAGCAGACGCGCTTCTGGACGCGTCAGGGCGTCAGCCTGCTCGCGGCGCTCGTCCTGATCATCGGCCTGCTGTCGATCTGGTTCAACGACCCGACCCGTCTGGCCACCGCCTTCGGCCTGATGTCGGCCGGGCTGGCCTTCGCGCTGCAGAAGGTCATCACCTCGATTGCCGGCTACTTCGTCATCCTGCGCGGCTCGACCTTCACCGTCGGCGACCGGATCTCGATGGGCGGCGTGCGCGGCGACGTCGTCCACCTCGGCTTCATCCAGACCACGATCATGGAGATGGGCCAGCCGCCGAGCGTGCAGAGCGCCGACCCGGCAATGTGGGTGAGGAGCCGCCAGTTCACGGGCCGCATCGTCACGGTCAGCAACTCGCAGATCTTCGAGGAGCCGGTCTTCAACTACACGCGCGATTTTCCCCTGATGTGGGAGGAAATGGTGATCCCGATCACCTACCAGGCCGACCGCGCCCGGGTCGAGTCGATCATGCTGGCGGCGGCGTCCGCGCATGCCGTCGACGCCGACGCGCTGGCGGCGGCGACGAAGAAGGACCTGCAGGAGCGCTTCGGCGTTTCGCCGCTCGACCTGGTGCCCAAGGTGTTCTTCCGCATCACCGACAACTGGCTCGAGCTGACCGTGCGATTCGTCGTCGACACGCACGGCGTGCGCAGCGTCAAGGACGCGATGAGCCGGATCATCGTCCACGAGCTCGACAAGGCCGGCATTGGCATCGCCTCGGCCACCTACGACATCGTTGGCTTCCCGCCGATCGAGATCCGCCACGCACCGGCGGCGGCGCCAGGCTGAGCGGCGAGCCGCCCCGAGACGCCGGATGCTCTCGTTCTTCGACCTCATCGCGGTGCTGCTGAGCCTGTCGGCGCTGTTCGGCTGGATCAACCACCGCTTCATCCACCTGCCCAACTCGGTCGGGCTGCTCGTGATGGGCCTCGTCGCGTCGCTCGCCGTGGCCGGCATCGGCGTCGTGATGCCGGGCTCGCCGATCGTCCAGGCGCTCACCGGGGCGCTGCGCCAGATCGACTTCACGGCGGTCGTCTTCAACGGCATGCTCGCCTTCCTGCTCTTCGCCGGCGCGCTGTCGCTCGACATGAGCGCCCTGCGCGACCGGGCCGCGCCGGTCGTCCTGCTCGCGGTCGTGGGCACGGTGATCTCGACGGCGATCGTCGGCGTCGCGTTCTGGCTCGCCGCCCGGGCGCTCGGCCAGCCTCTCTCGCTGCCCTGGGCGCTGGTCTTCGGCGCACTCATCAGCCCGACCGACCCGGTGGCCGTCCTGGCCATGCTCAAGGGCGTGAAGCTGCCCAAGGAGATCGAGGTCGAGCTGCAGGGCGAAGCGCTCTTCAACGACGGTGTCGGCGTCGTCCTCTTCGTGCTGCTTCTCGGCTACGCCTCCGGCAGCGGCGACACGCCGCCGAGCGTCGGCGACGTCGCGATGACCGTGCTGCACGAGGTGGGCGGCGGCCTCCTCCTGGGCGTCGTCGCCGGCTATGCGGCCTATCGGGCGATGCGCGCCATCGACGACTTCCCGGTCGAGACGCTGATCACGCTGGCGCTCGTGTCCGGCCTCTACGCGCTGGCGCAGCGGCTCGGCGCCAGCGGGCCGCTCGCCGTCGTCGCTGCCGGCCTGCTCGTCGGCCATCGAGCGCCGCAAGACGCGATGACCGACACCACACAGCGCTACGTGACGACGCTGTGGACGCTGATCGACGAGATCCTCAACTCCGTGCTCTTCCTCCTCATCGGCCTCGAGGTGCTGGTGCTCAGCTTCGCGCCCGGCACGCTGGTGATCGCCCTGGCCGCCGTGCCGATCGTGCTCGTGGCCCGGCTGGTGGCCGTGGCTGCTCCCCTCGTCGCGTTCCCCTGGAGCAAGCGGCTCTCGGTGCGCAACGTGCCGTTCCTCACCTGGGCCGGCGTGCGCGGCGGCATCTCGGTGGCGCTGGCGCTGGCCTTGCCGGACGACGCGGCCAAGCCCGTCATTCTCGCGGCTACCTATGCGGTCGTGCTCTTCACGCTGATCGTGCAGGGCTCGACGGTCGGTCTCGTCGCCCGGCGGACGCTCGGACCGCGCCAGGACGAGGGCTGAGGGCTCCGGCCGTCAACGCCCGCGCATCGTCGCCGGCAGCCAGAGCGCGATCTGCGGCCAGATCATGACGAGCGCCATGACCGCGATCATCAGCACCACGTAGGGCAGAGCGCCGCGCACGATCGGCGCCATCGGCGCGCCGGTGATCGCCTTGATGGTGAACAGGTTCATGCCGACCGGCGGAGTGATCTGCGCCAGCTCGAGATTGATGACGAGCAGCACGCCGTACCAGACCGGATCGATGTGCAGCTCGGCCATCGCCGGCAGGATGACCGGGGTCGTGATCAGGATGATCGAGATCGACTCGAGGAACATGCCGAGCACGAAGATCAGCGCCATCATGACAATCAGGAAGCCGGTGACGCCGATGTCGGCGGCGATCACGGTCTGGACGATCTGCTGCGGGATGCGCAGCTTGGTCAGCACGTGACCGAAGACGGCCGCGCCAGCCAGGATCATGAAGAGGGTCGCCGAGATGCGACAGGCGTCTTCGGCCGAATGCCAGATCTCGCGCAGGCCGACCTTGCGGTAGACGAAGACGGCCAGCACCAGGGCGAGCGCGGCCCCGGCGGCCGCGGCCTCGGTCGCGGTGAAGAGGCCGGCGTACATGCCGCCGAGCACGAAGACCGGCAGCGAGATCGACCAGATCGCCTTGCGCAGCGCCGCCAGCGCCTCGCGCAGCGTCGCGCGCGGCTCGCGCGCGACGTGACGGTGGGCGATCGCGAGGCTGGTCATGCTCCAGCCGGCGAACACCGCCGCCATCAGCAGGCCCGGAACGATGCCGGCCATGAAGAGACCGCCGATCGACGCATTGGCGGTGACACCGTAGAGCACCATCGGCCCTGAAGGCGGAATCAGGATGCCGAGCGTTCCACCGGCCGCGACGAGGCCATAGGCGGCGCGCGGCTCGTAGCCGAAGCGGATCATTTGCGGGATCGCGACGGCGCCGATCGTGAGCGCCGTGGCGACGCTCGACCCCGAGATCGCCGCGAACACCGTGCAGGCCGCGATGGTTGCCACGCCGAGCCCGCCTGGAAGGTGGCGGGTCAGCGTGTAGGCGGTGTTGTAGAGGTCGTCGACGATCCGGCCGCGGATCATGATGTGCGCCATGAAGGCGAAGAGCGGGATCGCGACGAGCAGGTAGCGGTCGAGCTCGCCGAAGATGACCTCGGTGACCGAGCCGAGCTCGCCCTGGGTGAAGAAGAGGAGCGCGCCGCCGAAGAGCGCCAGCCCGGCGAAGATCGGCAGGCCGGTGAAGAGCAGGAGCAGCAGCCCCAGGAGGATGAGCGTGATCGTCACGCGCCGTCACGCTCGATCGAGATCGGCACCGCCGTCGGCGCCGCGTCGGCGATGGCGCGCCAGAGCGCCTCGGCCGAGGCCATCAGGAGCAGGACGCCGCCGAGCGGCAGGAAGAGCATCAGGCACCACGTCGGCCACTCGAGCGAGCCTTCGGTCAGCATGCCGATCGAGCGCGAGAACATGGCCGATTCCCAGCCCTTGACGACCAGCACGCCGGCGATCGCGGCCGTCGCAAGCGCTGCCCAGGCATTGGCCCAGCGCCGGCCGGTCGGCGAGAGATTCGTGACGAGCAGGTCGACGCCGATGTGCTCGCCGCGGCGCAGCGTCTGCGCGGCGGCCAGCATGACGACGGCGACGAGCGAGAAGCCGGCGATGTCGTCGACCCACGTCGGCGCGGCGTTGAACGCATAGCGCATGACGATCGCCCAGACGATCAGGACGAAGGCCACCAGGAGGCACGCCGCCGCGACCGCGACAGCGGCTCCTGCAACGAGCTGAACCCCGCGCGAGAAGACTCTCAGCGCGCGACTCTCGGGCGCCGTCGCGCGCTCCTCTTCGCTTGCCACGCTTGCAGCCCGGGAGCGCCTGGCAGCCCGCGCGCGTCTAGAGCTTCTCGATCATCTCGAGCAGCCTGGCGCCGTCGGCGCCGCTCTCGGCGAGGAACTCCTTCTTCACGGCCGGCTGCATCGCGTCGGCCATCGTCTTTTCCTGGGCCTTGGTGAGTGCGATCGCCTGCATGCCCTTGTCGTTGAGCACCTTCACGTCCTGCGGCGGCACGCCGTCGACGGTGCTGATCGACCGCTGCACGGCGGCGTCAGCGGCCTTCTGGATCGCGGCGCGAACGTCGGCCGGCAGCCCGTTCCACCACGCCGGGTTGACGACGAGGTTGTCGAAGGCAAGGATGATGTTCGATGCGGCGCCGTACTTCTGCACCTCGTAGAACTTGCGGCTGTTCGCGGCCTCCACGCCCGTGAAGCCGGCGTCGAGCACGCCGGTCTGCAGCGCCTGGTAGACCTCGGGGCCGGGCATCGCGGACGGCGCGGCGCCCATCGCGATCAGCCCGGCATCGAACAGCTTGTTGAGGCCGCGGATCTTCAGCCCCTGGAAGTCGGCCGGGGCGGCCAGCATGCGCTTGGACGAGGTGAAGAT
>JBDTJD010000242.1:0-2891 GCA_039935975.1 Caldimonas sp. | reverse complement strand
ATCAGCAAGGGCAGTCGTGGCTCGCCCAGCTGTGCGCCCGCAAGCACCGCGCCGACCAGCACGTTGGTCCAGACCGTCGGCAGGTTGGAGATCCGGCCGAGCCGCAGCGCCATCGAAAGATTCATGCGCCCAGCTCCATGCGCACCCACGAGAGCTCGCGCGCCACCGCCTGGTCGACGCTGCCGCTGCGAAACGGCTCGGGGAGCACGTCCCAGGTGTAGGTCTCGACCTCGAGATGGAACGACACGGGCCGGGCGCAATGGATCGCGAGCACCTCGCGCACGAACGGCTGCGTCGACGCGAAGGGCGCGAGCTCGGCGAGGAAGATCGGCACGTGGAAGTGCACCCGCCATTCGCGTTCGCCGAGGGCGTCGTCGAGCGAGGCGAGCGCTGCGGGAAGATCGACGAAGCGCTCCAGGCGTCCGCGCTGCCGCTGCACGACCTGGTGCAGGTAGACCGGATCGTCGAAGCGGCGGAGCGCCGCGAGCGACCCGGCGTCGAGCGCGGGCAGCCGGAGCCCCGCGCTGATCTGCATCTTGTGGATGCGGATGCCGGCACGCCCGAGGGCCGCGAGGCACTCTGCCGCGTCCTCGAACTCAACCGCGGCGTGACAGAGATCGAGGCAGACGCCGAGGTGCTCATGGAGCGCCCTTCCGGCGGCGTCGCGATCGAGACCGGTGAGCTTCATCGTCCGCTCGACGGCTGCCGAACCATGGAGCTCACGCGTGAAGAATTCGACGGTCTCTGCGACGGTCTCGAGGAAGCAGTGTGGCTCGGGCTCCAACGCCAGGGCGACCAGCCTGCCGGTGCGCTCGCGCAGGGCGACGAGGTGGGCGACATGGCACAGCAGATGCTCGACCATCGCGTCGACGTCGGCACGGCCACCGAGCGCCGGCTTGAACGCGCCCGGCACCGTGCTGACGCTGCCCTCGATCGCCACCTCGTCCGGCGTCGCGGCAGGCAGCAGCTCGGCGAGCAAATCGGCGAGCAGGTTGGTGTAGCGCAGGCGCTCGGGGTCGCGCCAGTCGGGCAGGTAGACGTCTTCCTTCACCCGCGCGCCATGGAATGTGCCGTAGGGAAAGCCGTTGATGGTGAAGACGTACAGCCGCTCGCGCGTCAGGAACGCGCGGAACTCGGCCAGCACCTCGGGCGCGGACAGCTCCGACGCCGCGCGCGCCGACAGGCGCAGCCCGATGCCGAAGTCACCTTCGTGATCGAGGCGGTCGCGCACGGCGAGCACGAAGCGATCGAAGTTCGCGCGGACCTCGGCCCAGGACTCGCCCGCGTGGATGTTGCTGCAGTAGGTGAGATGAACGCCGGCGCCGAGGTTCACGCGCCCTGCTCCCGCCGCCGCAGCCAGGCCAGCGCGTGCAGGATTTCGTCGGGATCCATCTGATGAACCTCCTCGCCGACGCCGATGTCGCGCAGCAGCGTGATCGTGAGGTCGCCACCGAGATGCTCGCGAAACTCCTCGAGGCCGCGCAGCAACAGCCAGTGACCGGACGCATCGCGCGACTCGAGCGCGGCGTGCCAGAGATGAAAGCCGAGCCGCTTCAACAGGCCGTACACGCGGTCCTCGCCGCCCGCCGGCAGCATGCCGACCTGCACCGAGTAGCGTGCATCGAGGGCCAGGCCGATCGCAACCGCCTCGCCGTGGCGCAGCTCGTGCGCCGTGAGCGCCTCCAGCTTGTGGGCGGACCAGTGCCCGTAGTCGAGCGGGCGGGCGCTGCCGTTCTCGAACGGATCTCCGCCGTGCGCGATCTGGCGCATGTGCAGCTCGGCGCAGCGGCGGATCATCCGGCTCATTGCCGCGCCTTCGCAAGCGCGCAGCGCGTCGGCCCTGGACTCGAGCCAGTCGAAGAACATTCGGTCGCGGATCAGGGCCACCTTCACCGCCTCGGCGATGCCGGCGATCTTGTCGCGCGGCTGCAGCGTGCGCAGGAAGTCGAAGTCGTTGAGCACTGCGAACGGTGGCGCGAAGCTGCCGATCAGGTTCTTGACGCCGAAAGCGTTGACACCGTTCTTCACGCCGACGCCCGAGTCGTTCTGTGCCAGCACCGTCGTCGGCACACGGACGTGGCGGATGCCGCGATGGGTCGAAGAGGCGACGTAGCCGACGAGATCGAGGAAGGCGCCGCCGCCAATGCCGACCACGAAGTTGTGGCGGTCGACGCGCAGCTCGACGAGCCTTTGCTGCAGCCGGGTGAGAAGCGCCGGATCGTTCTTGACATGCTCGCCGCCGGGCACCACTTCGGGCGGGGAAATGAGCTCCAGGCTCTCCGCGTGAAGGCCGGTGTAGCCGGCGATGTCGTGGGCGAGCGACGGGAAGGACGCGGCGACGTTGGAATCGATGAGAACGACGAAGCGATGCCGGCGCGTCGGCTCGCGTCGGGCGAGCGTTTCGCGAAACACGGGGTTGTCGTGCGCGAAGAGATGCTCGGTGAAGCACACCGGGTATTCGTAGTGCACGGCGAACGTCTGCAGATACTCGGCGGAACGCTCGTCGCCGCGCTGCGGCAGGATGGAGATTTCGGCACTCACGACAGCAAGCTCCTGTTACGCCTGGACGCCGTGGCCTACTTGAACACCAGCGACTCGGCGCCTTTCGGACTCTCCGACTCGGCGCCGACGATCGGCGCCTGGCCGCGCAGTACCGAGTTGCCTTCGAACAGCGTGCGCTGGTCGACGCTTTCCGGGTCGAGCCAGTGCGACTCGAGCATCTGCCCGGTCTGACCGTAGGCCGCCAGCGCATTGCCGTAGCAGGTCGCCTCGACATCCTTGGCGGCGATGCCGCGCTCGAGCATGAGGCGCGCGGTCTTCGGCACGGCGAGCGGATCCGAAACGCCCCAGTCGGCACTCGAGTCGATGAAGATGCGCTCGGAGCCGTACTG
>JBDTJD010000241.1:0-17588 GCA_039935975.1 Caldimonas sp. | reverse complement strand
CAACACCCAGGGCGCGGTGGCCGAGGTCGATACGTTCGATCACGAACGTCGTTTCGGCGTGACGTGGCCGATGCGTTCCTTCGAGCGCGTGGTCCATCCAATCTCGGTACCCGCACACGACTGGCGGATCACGGGTCTCGACGTGAATCGCGGCTATGCAGAGCAAACGCTGATGGGGCCGGAATTCACAGGCGGGGCGGCGCCGCCGGCGCATACTCTCTGACTCTCGCATTCATGATCCGTGCTTCGCGGGAGGCGTGCAACGAGACGTGTTCGAGATCAACGTTCTGCTTTGGCGAGAGAAGACGTTGACTGCGCTTTGGGTCGACCGTCGGCTGTAGCTCGAAGACCAGGCCTCGGTGGCCTCGCCACTGTCACGCCGCTTGGTAGCCGCCGTGCCCGGCCTTCACCTTGCCGCGAAACACCCAGTACGACCAGGCCACGTAGGCCAGGATGACCGGCAGCAGGAACAGGGTTCCGATCATCAGGAAGGCCTGGGCCTTCGGCTCGACGGCGGCCTGGGCGAGCGTGATCGAGGGTGGCACGATGTAGGGCCACAGGCTGATCACGAGGCCGGTGAACGAGAGGAAGAAGAGGCCGAACGAGCACAGGAACGGCAGCGCGTCGCGGTTCTGTTTCAGGCTGCGAAACAGGACGATGGCGAGCACGAGCGTGAGCACCGGCACGGGCAGGAAATAGAACAGGTTCGGCAAAGTGAACCAGCGCTCGGCAATGCGGGCGTCGGCGAGCGGCGTCCACACGCTCATCAGGCCGATGAAGCCCAGCACGCCCCACAGGCAGCGCTGCGCCATCGTCCGTGCCCAGGCCTGCAGCTCGCCTTCGGTCTTCATCACGAGCCACGTCGCCCCCTGCAGGGAGTAGCCGAACACCAGGCCGACGCCAGTGAGAAGCGGGAAGGGGGAGATCCAGTCCCAGCTCGACCCCATGAACTGGCGGCCGACGACCGGAAACCCCTGGATGAAGTTGCCGAGGATCACGCCCTGCGCGAAGGTCGCGACCAGCGAGCCCCAGACGAGGCCGCGGTCCCAGATGCCGCGGCGCGCCCCCTCCACCTCGCGGAACTCGAACGCGACGCCCCGAAACACGAGCCCGAGCAGCATCACCAGGATCGGGAAATAGAGCGCGGGCATCAGCACGGCGAACGCGAGCGGAAAGATGGCCAGCAGGCCGACGCCGCCGAGGACGAGCCAGGTCTCGTTGAAATCCCACACCGGTGCGACCGACGTGATCATGAGATCGCGATCGGCATCGCCGCGGCGAAACGCGAAGAGCATGCCGACGCCGAGATCGAAGCCGTCGAGCAGCACATACATGAAGACCGCCAGCGCAAGGATGGCCGTCCACAGCGGGACGAGGTCAAGTGCCATCGGCGGCTCCCAGGGGGCGGTCGGCCGCCGGCGATTCCATGGCCGCGGAGAGCGGCCGCGCCGCACGCGATCGAGACCCTTCGTGCCCCTCCGCCTCCTGCGCTGCGGGCGGGCCGCGCCGCACCAGGCGACGAAGAAGGACGAAGCCGCCGCCGAAGATGACGATGTAGGCGAGCACGTAGAGGGTCAGCGAGAGCGCGACGTCGCCGGCGGCCAGCGAGGGCGAGACGGCGTCGCGCGTTCGCATCAGGCCGTAGACGACCCAGGGCTGGCGACCGACCTCGGTCACCGTCCAGCCGGCGATCACGGCGCAGAAGCCGATCGGCGACGCGTACTGCGCCGCGCGCAGGAAGCCGGGCGACGTGAAGAGGCGCCCGCGCGCCTTCAGCCACCAGCCGCTCGCCACGATCAGGAGCATCAGCACGCCGATCCCGACCATGATCCGGAAGGCGAAATAGACGATCGCCACCGGTGGCCGGTCTTCGCGTGCGAACGCCTTCAGTCCCTTCACCTCGCCGTTCCAGTCGTGCGTGAGGTAGAGGCTGCCGAGCTTGGGGATCGCGATCTCGAAATGATTCGTTTCCGCCTGCGCGTCGGGTATCGCGAACAGCGACGCGGGGATGCCTCGTCCGGTGTCCCAGAGCCCCTCCATCGCCGCCAGCTTGGCGGGCTGGTGCTCGAGCGTGTTGATGCCGTGCAGGTCGCCGACCAGGATCTGCAGCGGCACCATCACGGTCAGGAAGAAGAGCGACATCTTCACCATCACCTTGCTCTCGCTCGGGTGGCGCTGCTGGCGCAGGTACATCGCGCCGACGCCGAGGACGACGAAGGCCGTCGTGACGACGAAGGCGATCACGGTGTGCGTGAGCCGGTAGGGAAACGACGGCGAGAAGATCACCGCGAACATGTCGACCGGGAAGAACCGGCCATTGACCTGCTCATGCCCCGCGGGGGTCTGCATCCAGCTGTTGACGGCGAGGATCCAGAAGGACGACAGCAGGGTGCCGAGCGCCACCATCAGCGCCGAGAACACGTGCACCCACTGCGGCACGAGCTTGCGTCCGAACAGCAGCACGCCGAGAAACGCCGACTCGAGGAAGAAGGCGGTGAGGACCTCGTAGGCCATGAGCCCGCCGACCACGTTCGAGGTGGCGTCGACGTAGCGGCTCCAGTTCGTGCCGAACTGGAAGGGCATGACGATGCCCGAGACGACGCCCATGCCGAAGGAGACGGCGAAGATCTTGATCCAGAACGCGGACAGGCGACGGTAGACGTCGTCCTTCTTCAACCACCAGAGCGTCTCGAGCGTCGCGATGTAGCACGCCAGCCCGACCGTGAAGGCCGGCAGCAGGATGTGCAGCGCGATCACCCAGGCGAACTGAAATCGCGACAGCAGCAACGCGTCCAAGAAAGTCTCCGATCACCCAGCGCATGCAGCCGACCCATCAGCGTGCATGGAGTCGCCGTGCCGTCGAAGCTACCGCGATGCCGGCGGGGCGTCAATCGTCGTGCGCTTCAGGTGACGTAGTCGCCGGTCGCCTCCGGCTGGAACAGGACCGCGTCGACCTCGGCGGTCCGCTCCCTGCCGTCAGGGCACTGCCAGCGCACGGCCGTGCCCGCGGTCCGACCGAGGAGACCGAGGCCGAGGGGCGACAGGACCGACACGAGGCCGAGCCGCGGATCGGCATCGGCGGGGTAGCACAAGGTCACCTCGCGCTCGAGTCCGTCGTCGCAGGTGCGCAGGCGGACTTGCGAGTACATCGTGACGATGTCGGCGGCAACCCCCTGCGGCGCAACGATCTCCGCGCCGTCGAGCAGGTCGTCGAGGCCGGGGATCGAGTTGCGAGCATCTCTCGAAGCCGCGGCCGACAGCGATGCGAGTCGGGCGTGGTCGAGCTCGGTGAGAACGCGGTCGTGCGCTTGGACTTCCATCATTTTCGATCCTCGATGTGTGCGGGCGGCCGAAGCCGGCCGGTTTCGTTCTCGCGCGGGACTTGCGCCCGCCGACCTCAGTGCGCTGGATGAAGCGAGGTCGTCGGGCTCAGGAAAGTGCAGCGAGCGCAGGACAAGGTCGTCCTGGGTCGGGGCGTGACTCGCCACGGTCTCGACGCGAGCGTGAAGACCGGGCGCCGGGGCATGGAGTCAGGCAGGGCACGGGTCGATCCTAGACGCAGCAGTGCACAGCCGCAACGATGCCGGCAATGCGCGCAAGGACATTGAGGCGGACGCGATCGCAGCGGATCGGCGCGACCGCATCGCACGGGCCAATCGGCGATCAAGCCATCGGAAGTGCGGCGACCGTCGGCGCCGCTTCCTCACTGCGTCGGGACAGCCGCTGCGCGAGGACGGCGCACACCATCAGCTGGATCTGGTGGAACATCATCAGCGGCAGGATGAAGACTCCGACCGCGCTCCCGGCGAACATCACCTGGGCCATCGGCACGCCGGTCGCCATGCTCTTCTTCGAGCCGGCAAAGAGAATCGTGATCCGGTCCTCGATCCCGAAGCCAAGACGCAGCGCCAGCGCGCGCGTCGCCCAGAGCACGATGGCCAGCAGCAGGCAGCAGAACAAGGCCAGCGCGATCAGGCGCGAGGGCGGCACGGAGCGCCAGATGCCCTGGACGACGGCGTCGCTGAAGGCCGTGTAGACGACAAGCAGGATCGACCCCTGATCGACCCGGTTGAGCCAGGTGCGGTTGCGGTTGACCCACTCGCCGATCCAGCGCCGCGCGAACTGGCCCGCAGCGAACGGCGCGAACAGCTGCAGCGCGATCTTGCCGATCGCGTCCAGGTGGACGCCGACGCCGTCGACGCTCATCAGGAGCATCACCAGCAACGGCGTGATGAAGATGCCGAGGAGGCTCGAAGCCGCCGCGCTGCAGATCGCTGCAGGAACGTTGCCGCGCGCGATCGAGGTGAACGCGATCGCCGACTGGACCGTCGCCGGCAGGGCGCACAGGAACAGCACGCCCAGGTAGAGCGGCTCGCCGAGCAGGGGTGCGGCCAGCGGCCTGAGGACCAGTCCGAGCGCCGGGAACATCGCGAACGTGCAGAAGAAGACGACGAGGTGCAGGCGCCAGTGGCTCGCCCCCGAGCGAAGCGCGGCCCTCGACAGCTTGGCCCCGTGGAGGAAGAACAGCAGGCCGATGGCGATCCGCGTCAGCCAGGCGAAGGCTTCGGCGCCGTCGCCCTCGCAAGGCCACCACGTGGCGGCGGCGACCACGGCGATCAGGGCCAGCGTGAAGTCGTCGAAGAGAAGTCTGAGATATTTCACTGCGCGCGGCCGGAAGATCGAGGACGGGGCGAGACTAGCGCGCAGGCAGTTTTGCGACTAACGCCATCGGGCCATCGAGTGTCGATCAAAGGACAGGAGGCAACGCTTCCCGCAGGTCTGTCGGACCTGCATGCGCTGCCACGCCCGCTCTACGGACACGTCGAGGCGCTGCCGAACCGCATGCTCGGCTACCGTCACCGGCATCCCTGGATCCAGCTCGCCTACGCGGCCCAGGGGGTGATCGAGGTCCGGACCGATCGAGGCCGTTATGTCGCGCCGCCGCAGCGCGCCGTCTGGATCCGCGAGGAGATTCCCCACCGGGTCTGGTGCCGTGCCGGAACCAGCATCCGCAGCCTCTACATCGACTCCGGCGCGGGACATTCGCGCGGCGACGCCTGTCGCGTCCTGGTCGTCGACTCCCTGTTGCGCGAGCTGATCGATGCCTTCAGCCTCGTGCCGGTGCGGTATGCCGTCGACGGCGCCGACGGCCGGCTCGCCGCCGTCCTGCTCGACCGGATCGCGGCGGCGCCCGAGGCCGACCTGATGCTGCCGCTTCCTTCGGACCCCGACCTGCGTCAGCTCTGCCGAAGCGCCCAGCTGCACCCTTCGCGCAAGGCCTCCCTGCGTGCGCTGAGCGAGCAACGGGGCGTCTCCGAGAAGACGCTCAGCCGACTGTTTCTTCGTGAGACGGGCCTGACGTTTCGGGCCTGGCTGCAGAGGATGCGACTGCTGGGGGCGCTGCCGGCGCTCGAACGCGGAGCGCGGGTGACCGATGTCGCCCTCGACTGCGGTTACGAGTCGCTCTCGGCGTTCATCGCGGCGTTCCGCAAGCTGTTCGACGCGTCGCCGGGCGAGTTCTTCGGCGCACGGCGTGACCCGACCTGAGCACGCGCGCAAGAGGCCGCCTGCATCGGCGGCGTCGAGGCCGACGCACCGGTCAGATCATCGACTCGCCGTCGGCGGCGCGCATTCGGGTGTCCGAGACACCGCGAACGCCCGGGATGTTCTCGGCCATGACGCGCGCCGCCCGCCGTTCGTCGTCGCTCTCGCATTGGCCGACATACTTCACGACGCCCTTGCTGACGAAGACCGCCGACGACTGCGGCTGCCACCACGGCTGGACGTTCAGCTCGCGAAGCAAGCGGACGCGGATCGCTTCGTCGTTGGCTTCGGGCGAGGGCGGCGATGGTTTCTTGATGCCGGCCAGCGCCCTGACGAGATCGGCGCGCGTCAGGATGCCGACGAGCTCTTCGCCGCGCAGGACGGGAACGCGCCGGACATGGCGGGCATTGAAGATCGAGGCGACCTCGGAGATCGGCGTGTCCTCCGTCACCGACACGACCCGCGTGTCCATGAAGTCGCGGGCATGCCGGCCATGCGACTTCACATAGGCGGCCGAGGGGCTTGCCACCCCCACGAGTCGGCGCCACCAGCTCGCCGGAGCCGACGAATCCTGAGTGCCGATCTCGTGACGATGCAGCAGCTCGCCTTCGCCGACCGAGCCGATCACCCGTCCGGCATCGACGACGGGCACGCCGCTGATCCTCCGCTCGAGAAGGATGGCGAGGATCTCGTCGATCCCCGTCTCGGGTCCTACCGAGACCACCTGCGTGGTCATGAGGTCGCTGGCATTCATGGTTGCTCCTCTCGATGGCTTCGCGTCGCCGCCACCGACGCATGAACATGCTCCGGGGGATAGCTGAGCTCGCGCCCGGACACCCGGGCGAACGGCGTCAGCCGATGGGCCTGCAGTCGCGTCGGACTGGCGATCTCGCAACTGCCGATGCCGTGCACGAGCAGCGCGTCGGCGATCAGCGAGCGGTGGCAGCGCCAGGGCACCGCTTCCGCGCACATCAGGGCGACCCGGTTGTCTCGGGCCAGCTCGATGAGGCCTGCGAGGTCGGCCTCGAAATCGGCGGTCTGCATGTAGTCGGCATAGCCGCGAAACGACAGGTTGCGCCAACCTGCATTGGGCGAATCGGCCGCGGCGTGGCGAAAGCCTCCCAGGCCCGGCGCATGGACGTAGCCGATGCCGGCCCGGGCCAGTGAAGCCGGCAGCGACTCCTGGCTGAACTGCGGGTTGTGACGCGAGCGCGGTACGGTGCGGACGTCGACAAGCTGCGTGACGCCGTGCGCCACGAGCATCTCGAGGAAGACCTCGATCGGACGCGTCGAGTGGCCCACCGTCAGCACGTCGCACTTCGCCTCGGCGCGCGCTGCCTGCCCCTCCGACGGCTTGGCGGGGTGGATCACGGCGGCTTTCATGGCGCCGTGCCGATTCCGCGCCGCTCGCGCATCGCCTGGCCGATCCGGTCGAGCTCCTCTTCGGTCAGCAGGCGCGACGCCATCGGCAGGAGCTCGCGCTCCTCGCGCTCGATGTGGCGCTCGTACGACCCGGCGAAGGCCTCGACCTCGGCAGCGTCGAGCGCGGCACTCTCGTTCGCGACGATCCGCTCGAGCGTCCTACGCAGCTGCCGCCAGCGCGCCTCGAGCTCGAGGTGCTCGTCCGCGAGTGAACGGGTCATCTCGCGCAGGCAGACCGCGTCGGAGCCGGCCATCGACTCGATGAGCGCCGGGAAGAGATCGTTCTCCTCGTCGGCGTGATGATCCTTGGCGGCCGTCTCGAAATAGCGGATCACGCTCGCCGCGGCTTCGCGCGCCTGCGCATCGGGGCCGTGGGCGACAAGATGCGGGACGAGCCGACGCAGCGTCGAGCATTGCTGCGCGATGCGCAGGTGGCAGGCTGCGAGCATCTCCAGCGGGACCTCGAAACGGGCGCTCGGCGCCGAATGACCGGGCAGGGCCGTGTTCACGACATCTCCCGCTCGAGTTCCTGGATGCGCTCGCGCAGCGCCTTCTCGGACACGTGACGGCTGCTGCAGTCGCGGCCCATGGCGACCGAGCCGATCACCGATCCGCCACTGTCCTTGACCAGGCCGAAACTGAGCTCCACGTACAGCTTGTGCCCGAACCGGTGGACCGCCCGGGTCGTGCGCACGCAGTCGCCGTGCCGGGTGCAGCCGCTGGCGACCGCCCGGCGGAAGCCCTCCCAGTGCGCCTGGCGAAATCGCTCCGGAATGATGACGTCCAGGCTGGTGCCGATGACGTCGTCCGCCGCGAAACCGAACAGCACTTCGGCACCGCGATTCCAGAGCCGGATCACGCCCTCGCGGTCGGTGAAGATCACGGCATCGGGCACCTGAGCGACGATCGTTTCGAAAAGTCGCGAGTCGATCGGCGAGCTCGGCGGGTGGTCGTTCACGAGTGCTCCCGCGTGTCGACGCTCTCGCTGCCGCCCAGCCCGCGCACCGAGAAGCCGTCGCGGATCGACTGCAGTTCGTCCCGATGGAGTCGGGCGAGCTGCTCGAGCCGCTCGTCGCCGAGTGGGGTGAGGTGCACTTCGACGCAGCGCTTGTCGCTGCGGCTGGCGACGCGCTCGACCCAGCCTGCGGCCTCGCAGCGAGACACGAGCGAAACCACCCCATGGTGCTTGGCCTGCAGGCGTTCGGCGAGCTCGGCCACGGTGGCCCACTCGCGACCGGGATAGCCCCCGATCTGGAGCATCAGCGCGTATTGAAGCGGGGTGACGCCGTTGCGATGGGTCACCTCTTCGCTGAAGCGCATGAACCGACGCAGCTCATAGCGAAAATCGGCAAGCGTCTGGAGGTCGGCCTTGGAGAGTTTGCGAGACGACATCAGAATGGCCTTCAGCGAGATTGTATCACGCCATGATGTATAGTCGGCGTAATGCAAGTGGCGGTAACGCGTCGGCGATGAAGCTCAACATCCTCTCGGACCTCCATCTCAACGTGTGCGGGTTCGACCGGCCGGTCAACGACGCCGATGTCGTCGTCCTGGCAGGCGACATCGCCCGTCCGCGCGAGGCGGTCGAATGGGCCCGGCATTTCGGCAAGCCCGTGCTCTACGTGCCCGGCAACCACGAGTTCTACGGCGGCAGCCTCGATGGCGCCGCCGCCGAGTTGCAGCGGCTGTCAGCCGGCACCTGCGTGCGCGTTCTCGACAACGCCGAAGCGATCATCGGCCGGGTGCGTTTCCTCGGCTCGACGCTGTGGACGGACTTCGAGCTGTTCGGCGAAGGCGAAGTCAAGGCGGCCGCGATGGCAGCCGGACAAAACCTGATGCGCGACTTCTGCCGGATCCGCCTCGCCGACGCGACCGATGCTGTGTTCTCGCCGGGCGATTCCGCGGCACTGTTCGAGCGTGGCGCGAGCTGGCTCGACGCGAGACTCGACACCGCGCACGACGGCCCGACCGTGGTGATCACCCACCATGCGCCGTCACGCCAGAGCATTCATCCGCGCTTCGCTCACTCCCTCCTCAACGCGTGCTTCGTGTCGGACGCCGAGCGCCTGCTCGGCGGATCGCGCGTCCAGCTCTGGATTCACGGCCACACCCACGACACCTTCGACTATCGGGTGAACGGCACGCGGGTCGTCTGCAATCCGCGCGGCTACGCGAAGAACGGGGTGAACGAGAACCCTCGGTTCGAGGCGAATCTGACGATTCAGGTCGACGGGTAAGGTCCCGCGATTCCAAGGGCGCGCCGAAGGTGGCCGAGGGAACGAACGGACCCGCCGTGCGACAGGGCAGCGCCTGTTCAGCCCGGACGAACCCTGCACTCCGGCGTCTTGTCGGCGCCCTTGAGATAGGCCAGAAGGTCGGCGCGATCCTTCGCGTCGGGCACGCCGTCATAGGTCATCGCGGTGCCGGGCACCATTTTCAGCGGGCTCGTGAGAAAGCGGTCGAGGGTCGTGTCGTTCCAGACGATGCGAGAGTTCTTCATCGCCTTCGAGTAGGCGAATCCCGGGACGCTGCCGGCCCTGCGCCCGAACAGCCCGCAGTGGCGCGGCCCGACCCGGTCGTAGGCGAGCGCGTGGCAAGCCTGGCAACGCACATAGATCTGCTCGCCGCGCGCGGCGTCGGGCGCCGCGCCAGCAGGGGCTGCGACGCAGAGCCCGAGCGCGCCGGCCGCGAGCAGCCGGCGCAGCGTCATGCCATGAACGCCGAAGGCACCGGCGCCTCGCCGAGGGCGCTGCGCAGCACGGCCCAGTGCATGGCCTCGTCGCCGAGGATGCTCGCGGCGGCCTTCGACAGGTCGCGATTGGCGAACAGCGGTACGGCGCCGAGGTAGGCGCTGACGGCACCCTGCTCGAGCTTGGCGGCGAAGCGCAGCACGTCGGCCTGCGACTTCAACTGGTCGGCCGGGAAGTTGTAGTGGGCCTTGGCTGCGACCGGCTTGCCGCCGAGCTTCTCGATCGTGCTTCGGAGCACTTCGGCATGCTCCTTGTGATGGCCCTGGAAGGTCACTGCGAGATCGAGCACGGGCTTTTCCAGGAGCTTGCTCTCGGCGCCCAGCTGGTAGGCGGCGATGGCCTCGAGCTCGGCGCCCAGCGCCGTGTTGAGGATCTGCACGTCCTTCGGGTCTCCCGATCCCGCGGCGGCGGCGAGCGCCGGCTTGCCGGCGAGCAGGGCGATGGCGGTTCCGGAAAGGATCAGGCCGCCGGACTGGCCCAGAAACATTCGGCGCGCCACGATGGGCGAGGACATCTTCAGAAACGACATCGTCATTCTCCTTGGGTGAGTGTCATGACCGGGAGTCGTCCCGGCCTTCGGAAACTAGCGCGAGCACGCGGGCCACGATGCGGTCGCAGCGCTCGCCGGCGAACGCGAACGCGTCGCCGATCGCGAAGTCGACATCGCGCGACAGGCCTTCGCGGAGCAGGCTGCGGGCGCGAAAGAAGCGCGTGCGCACGGTGGCCTGGGGAATCTCGAGGGCGGCGGCCGTTTCCTCGACGCTCAGTTCCTCGACGGCACGCAACATGAAGACGGTGCGATAGACATCGGGCAGCGTGTCGATCCGCTTTTCCATCAGCGCGCGCAGCTCGGCGCGCATGGCGCTTCGCTCCGGTTCGAGGTCGGGATCGTCTTCCATGGCGGTCACGTCGCTTTCCGGGCTGGCACCGAGGGCCGCATCCATCGGGATCACCTGTGCGCCACGCCGGCGCAGCCGGCCGAGCGCCTCGTTGAGGACGATCCGCACGAGCCACGTCGAGACCTTCGACTCGGCGCGAAAGCCGGCGAAGGCGCGCCAGGCGCACAGATAGGCCTCCTGCAGCGCGTCCTCGGTGTCGTCGTCGTTGCGAAGGACGCTGCGCGCGGTGCGAAAGAGGAGACGGTTGTGCCGCCGCATGATCGTCTCGAAGGCCGCGACGTCGCCGGCGCCGGCACGGGCCGCGAGGTCGGCATCGCTGACGTTCAGGTCCCGGTCAGGGACGGATCTGGCGGAGGCGTTGTTCATGTCTTGCTTTCGTCCATTGGATGTCGCGTCGCGCGCTGGCGTTCCCGGCGGGCACCATTCACAGATCTTTACCGCCGCGCCAAGCTCGCGCCACGCCTCGTCGTCACCATCTGCTGATTCCCCGATCCCGGGACGACCATCGGAGCGATGACATGACCAGAGCCACCCCCCTTTTCCTCCACCCGTCGGCGAACCGCGTCCGCATGCTGCTCGTCGGCATGACGCTGATGCTGCTGGCCGCGATCGGCCAGACCGCCTGGGCACAGCCCGCGCCGCCGCCGGCGATGGTGGGCGAGGGCGGCCCGGGCATGGGTCACCGGATGCATGGCGGCATGGGCGGCATGATGTTCGGCGGATCGCCCCAGCGCATGGGCCGGATGATCGATCACATGCTCGACGGCCTGAACGCCACGGAGGCCCAGCGCACGCAGATCAAGCAGATCGCGGCCTCGGCCGGTGCAGACCTGAAGGCGCAGGCGCGCTCCGGACGGGCGCTGCGCCAGCGCGGCATGCAGATCTTCACGGCGCCGACCGTCGACGCCGCCGCCGCCGAGCAGGTCCGCCAGCAGATGCTCCAGGAGCACGACCAGATGAGCCGGCGCATGACGCAGGCGATGCTCGACGTCGCACGCGTCCTCACGCCGGAACAGCGCGCCAGGATCGGCGAGCGCATGCGTGACTGTCAGGCGCGCATGGAAGAGCGGATCAAGCGCATGGAGCACGAGCCGCGCCGATAATCGCGCCGCCGTCGGTCCACGGCGACGACCTGTCCTGAGCCAGGCGAAGGACTTCCTCGCCAGACGGCACGTCGCGATCCTTCGCTCCGCCCCGGACGACCCAGCACGATGACGACACGCCTCCTCATGATCGACGACGACGCCCGGCTCGCGTCGATGGTGTCCGACTACCTGGGCCGGGCCGGCTTCGAGGTCGAGACCGCCGGGTCGCTCGCCGCCGGTCGCGAGCAGCTCGGCGCCAACGTCTACGAGGCGCTGATCCTCGATCTCATGCTGCCCGACGGTGACGGCCTCGACCTGTGCCGCGAGCTGCGCGGCTCGAGCCGGACACGCCAGCTGCCGCTGCTCATGCTCACCGCGCGCGGCGAGCCGATGGACCGCATCGTCGGCCTCGAGCTCGGCGCCGACGACTACCTGCCCAAGCCGTTCGAGCCGCGCGAGCTGCTGGCGCGGGTGAAGGCGCTGCTGCGCCGCGCCTCGCCACAAGGCGCCGACGACGACGTGCTGCGTTTCGGCCGCCTCGAGGTCGATCTGGGCGCCCGCGTCGCCCGCCTCGACGGCAAATCGTGCGACCTCACCGGCCACCAGTTCGATCTTCTCGTCGTCCTCGCGCAGAGTCCCGGGCGCGTCCTCTCGCGCGACCAGATCATGGATTCCCTGAAGGGCCACCCGCTCGAAGCCTTCGACCGCTCGATCGACGTTCACATCTCGCGCATCCGCGCCGTCATCGAGGACGACCCGAAGGCGCCGCGTCGCGTGCTCACGGTGCGCGGCGCCGGCTACGTGTTCGCCCGCAAGCAGGACGCCGACGACGCGGCGGCATGAGCGCTTCGCCCCCATCGGCGGCGCGGGTGCGAAGCTCGTCATGAAGAGCCTTTACCTGCGCATCTACGCGACGGTGGTCGTCGTCCTGCTGCTGTTCGCGATCGTCTCGGGCTGGATATTCGAGCGCCACCTCGACCAGGAGCGCGCGCGCTCCGAGCAGGTCGTGAGCGACCGGCTGGGCGCCTGGGCCGAGCTGCTCGAGCACTCCCTGCCCGGGCCCGACGCACCGGTCGACTTGCAGGCGCAGGTGTTGCGCGACTGGTCGCAGCGACTGCGCGTGCCGCTCGCGCTGGACAGTGCATCGGGCGAGCGCATCGTCGCGTCCGACTCCTTCCAGCGGCGCAGCGCCGAAGGGCTCGGTCGGGCGTTCGCCTTTCGCCTGAACGACGGTCGCACGCTCTGGACGATGCGGCCCGGCCTGCGCCAGGCCGGTGCCGGCGCCGGCCCGCGCGCGCGCGAGCGAGAGCGAGAGCGCGAGCTCACACCCGCCGCCCGCCCCGGCGCGCCGACCGAGGAGCGCGTCGCCCAGCCGGCACCGCCCTGGCCGCTGCTGCCGCCCGGGCTACCGCGCGGCATCGGCCTGGCCGTCGTCCTGCTGGTGCTCTTCGTCGCCGTCGCCGCCGGGGCGTATCCGGTGGTACGCCGCCTGACGCGCCGGCTCGAGGCACTGAAGCAGGGCGTCGAGCAGTTCGGCGCGGGCGAGCTGAGCCATCGAATCGCGATCTCGGGCGCCGACGAAGTGGCCGCGGTCGCCTCGAGCTTCAACGTCGCCGCGGCGCGGGTCGAGGCGCTCGTGCATTCGCACCGGTCGCTGCTGGCCAACGCGAGCCACGAGCTGCGCTCGCCGCTGGCGCGCATGAAGATGGCGGTGTCGATGCTCGACGACGCGACTCCGCCGCAACGTGATCGGCTCAAGGCCGAGATCGACAAGAACGTCGCCGAGCTCGACCAGCTGGTCGAGGAAGTGCTGCTCGCGAGCCGGCTCGACGCGAGCCACGAGCCGCTTCATCGCGACCGCGTCGATCTTCTCGCCGTCGCGGCGGAGGAAGCGGCGCGTGTCGGCGCGGCCGTCGATGCGCCGAGCACGCTCGTTGTCGGCGGCGACGAGCGGCTGCTGCGCCGCGCTCTGCGCAACCTGCTCGAGAACGCACACCGCTATGGCGGCGACGACATCGAGGTCACGCTCGCGCTGCGGCCTTCGGGGCCGGCGCGCCGGATCGTCGTGATCGTCGTGAGCGACCGCGGCCCGGGCGTTCCCGCGGCGATGCGCGAGCGCATCTTCGAGCCGTTCTTCCGCATGCCCGGGCATGCCGAGCAGGCCGGAGGCGTCGGGCTCGGCCTGGCGCTCGTCAAGCAGATCGCCGAGCGTCACGGCGGCACGGCGCGCTGCGAAGCGCGCGAAGGCGGCGGCAGCCGCTTCGTGATCGAGCTTGCCGACGCCTGATCGGATCAGGCTGCCGCAGGCAGGTGACCGAGCGCCTCGTGGCGACGATCGCGGCGCAGCTTCATGGCGAGAAAGCCGCTCATGCCGAGCGCGGCCATCGCGAGGCCGAGCGTCGCCATCGACCAGAAGCCGCGCGCGCCGTGCATCCACGACGGGCTCGTGCCGATGACGTCGAACGCCATGACGTAGCCACCGCCCAGGCCGATGCCCCAGACGGCGAGCACGTAGACGATCACCGGCACCGTGGCGATGCGATAGGCGCGCAGCACGAACGCCGAGACCGTCTGGGCCGCATCGGCGACGTGGAAGAGCGCCACCCACGCGAGCAGCGGCACGGCCGCGGCGACGATGACCGGGTTGGCCGTGTAGAGGCCGACGATCTGCGCGCGCAGCAGGTAGACCATGCTGCCGAGCGCCACGGCGATGAGGACGCCGATCTCGAGTCCGGCCCAGCCCAGGTGCCGCGCGTCGGTCGGGTCGCCCGCGCCGACGCGCTGCGCGACCAGCGTGCTCGACGCGTTGGCGATCGCGAGCGGCAGCATGAACATCATCGAGGCCATGTTGACGGCGATCTGGTGTCCGGCGACCGCGTTCGCGCCGGTGCGCGAGACGAAGAACGCCATGAAGGTGAAGCCGGTCACCTCGATCAGGATCGACAGGCCCATCGGCACGCCCAGGCGCAGCAGCGCGCTCAGGCTGCGCCGGCTCGGCCGTCCGATGCCGCCGTCGAGGCCGAAGGGCGCATAGAACGGGTCGCGCCGGAGCAGCCAGAGCGCCGCCCCGAGCTGGCACCACATGACGAGCGCCGTCGCGAAGCCGCAGCCGGCAGCGCCCAGGGCGGGCAGATGCAATGGTCCGAGGGGCGTCTGCGCGTCCACGCCGTAGACGAGCAGCGCGTTGGTCGGCACCTTGAGCGCGAGCGCGGCGACCTGCAGCGCCATCACGGCCTTCGGCCGGGACACGGCGATGTTGAAGCCCCGGTACGCGGTGAAGACGAGCGCGGGTGGCAGCGCGAAGGCCAGGCCGACGAGGTACGTCCGCACCTTGGCCGCGACTTCGGGGCTGGCGCGCGCGAGGGCGAGGACCGGCTCGGGCGCGAGCAGCAGTGCGCAGCCGGGGAGCGAGAGCGCGATCGCGAGCCAGATCGCCTGGTGGGCCTCGTGGCCGCTCTCGCGCAGCCGGCCGGCGCCGAAGAGCTGGCCCGCGATCGGACCGACGGCGAGCACGACGCCCATCAAGCCGACGAAGACCGAGATATACGCGGACGATCCGATCGCGAGGGCGGCGAGGTCGACCGCCGACACGCGAGCGATCATCACGGTGTCGATGGTGCTGAAGGCGAGCACGGCGATCTGGCCGACGAAGACCGGCCAGGCGAGAGGGGCGATGCGTCGTGCGCTCTGGCGAAGGCTCGGCCGCGTCATCTCGCGGCGGCTCGATCGGGCGCCGCCGATCCGTCGGTGTCGGCGCGCGCCGATTCGCCCTCGGCGCCGCGCTCGGCGTAGCGGTTGAAGCGCCAGGCCGTGCCCTCTCGCGTGATCCGGCGCCACGTGGCGCGCTTCTCGGCGGGCGTCATCGAGGTCCAGTGCTGGACCTCCTCGAACGTTCGCCCGCAGCCCTTGCAGATGGCGTCGCCCTGGCTCGTCGAGCAGATGGCGATGCAGGGCGCGTCAGGCGTCGTCGCATACCACCCCAGCCAGGCGTCCTTGGCGACGGCGGACAGGGTGTCCTCGTCGCATTCCGTCTCGTGGTAGTACACCATCAGCGCATAGATCTCGGCGAGCGCACGCACCTCGCGACAGGCGGTGATGCCGTCGGGAGAGGGGCTCCGGTCGCGCCACCAGTTGATGGCCGATTCGATGTCGGTGATGTGAAGTGCGGCCAAGGGACGATCAGAGAAAGGCCGCGATCGTAGCCCCGTCGCGAATCGCGCCTCGAGCCGTGTCCGCGCAGCGAGCGGGGTCTGAGGCTGTGCTCGTCGAGCGCGCCCTCAGCCGGTCACTTCGGCGCGCTGGCGGCGGGCGCGCCGGGAACGATGATTACGGTGGGCTTGCCGACCGTGGTCGTCGTCGTCTCGCGCAGCACGCCGCCGCCCGCGACGCTCCCGGAGGTGGTCGTCTTCTGGTTGGCCTTGGCAGGGCCTTCGATGCGGGCCAGGCAATCGGCCTTGTCCTTGGCGGCGACGAGGTTGCAGCGATCGATCGCGTTCTGGTGCGTCGAGCCCTCGGTGTCGAGCGTATGGCGCTTGCGTTCCGCCGCCGCCGCACCGGCTTCCTTCAGGCAGGTCGCGCGGTCCTCGGCGGTGCGTCCGGCATCGCAATCGGAACGCTCCTTCATGTAGCTGGATTTGGCGGACGAGGCTTCTGCTCCGTGCGACGGAGCCGAAGCGAGCGAAGCGGCCACACCGACAGCGACCAATCCAGCGAGAGAGGCAAGATGTCGGATCACGTTGTTCTCCTTGGTCCCGGACAGGGTTGCTCTTGTCGCCAGACCATAGGACGACGCCGTGCCCCCGACCGTAGGACGGCGCCCCGCCCGTGTGCCCCACGGGACCCTGCGGCGCCGAGCGGCACGCCGGGTGCGAGCTCAGGCGCGTTCGAGCCAGATCGCGGCGCACAGGCCGGCCCCGACCAGATAGAGCAGCCAGGTCTGCCAGACGACGTACGGATAGAGCATCAGGGCGAGTCCGAGCCAGCGCGTGCGCGGCCGGCCGCCGCGCTTGCCTCGGTAGTAGGCGACCAGGCCGAGCACGCCGAACAGGATGACACCGACAATGTAGGCCGGGCTCGGCAAGGTGATGCCGAGCGCGCCGAGCGTGTTCAACCCGTCCTGCATGATGAGCCTCCTGTCCCCGCGAGCACCTTACCGCCGATGGCCGGCTCGCGTCCGTTCGGGCGGCTTCACCCTGCTGGAGCTGTTGATCGTGATCGCGATCCTGGCGATCCTGGCCCTGATCGCGCTGCCCGGCGTCCCCGACAAGCTCATTCGCGACCGGATCGTCGAGGCCGTCAGGCTCGCCGACATCGTCAAGGGCCCGGTCGCTGCGTCGTGGTCGCAGAACAGGGGCCTGCCGGTCGACAACGCCGCAGTCGGGCTGCCGGTCGCGGAAAAGATCGTCAACGACTACATCAGCTCGGTGGCGATCGAATCGGGCGCGATCCAGATCACCTTCGGCAACCACGCCAACGCAGCCATCGTCGGTAAGGTGCTGACGCTGCGCCCCGGGGTGATCGAGGACGCCACCATCGTGCCCGTGACCTGGGTCTGCGGCGATGCCGCGCCGCCCGACCGGATGGTCGCCAAAGGCCTCAACAGGACGACGGTTCCGGCGCGCTACCTGCCGTTCAACTGTCGCGCCGGCGCCGCGTCGACGCCGCCGCCTCACGCATGATCGATTTCGAGGTGCCCGGGCTCGACGGCTCACGCCTGCGTCGCGCCGGCAAGGAACTGCTCTCGCTCGCGCTGATCGAGGCGCGCAACCTGACGCTGCGCTGGGCGTCGGCGCTGCAGGCCGCCGACGATGGCGAGGCGCTCGCCCTGCCCGCGGATCTCGCGCCGGCGATCGCGGCCGAGCTCGACCCGCCGCTCTGGACGCTGGGCC
>JBDTJD010000240.1:0-7524 GCA_039935975.1 Caldimonas sp. | reverse complement strand
GCCGAGGCGACGCCCGAAGGCGTGGCCCACGGCACGACCCGCACCGTCGTGATCGCTTCGCTCGGCGTCCTGGTGATGGACTTCGTCCTCACCGCGATGATGTTCTCGACGCCCTAGCCGCCGCCGAGAGCGACCGCCGCCTTCATTAACATCGCGCAGAACCGGAATCGACCCATGGGCAAGAAAAGCGTTGAGACACTGGTCGGCATCTTCGTGCTGCTCGGCTTCGCCGGCCTCGTTTTCCTCGCGCTCAAGGCCGCCAATCTGGGCAGCTTCAGCAGCAGCGGCGACACCTACACGGTGACGGCCTATTTCGACAACATCGGCGCCCTCAAGGTGCGCGCTCCCGTGCGCAGTGCGGGCGTCACGGTGGGCCGGGTGACCGGGATCAGGCTCGATCCGAAGCTCTACCAGGGCGTGGTGCAACTCGCGATCCAGCGCGACGCGCAGTTCCCCGCCGACTCTTCGCTGCGCATCCTGACCTCGGGCCTGCTCGGCGATCAATACGTCGGCGTCGAGCCGGGCGCAGCCGAGAAGATGTGGGTCGCCGGCGACACCATCAAGCAGACACAATCGGCAGTGGTGCTGGAAAGCCTGATCAGCCAGTTCCTGTTCAGCAAGGCGGCCGACGCCGGTACCGCGCCGACGAATGCGCCCCCACCGGCCAGCGCAGGAGGAGCGAAGAAATGAAGACGTCGACACGACGCAGTCGCCTGATTCTGCTGGTCCTCGGCATCGCGACGATGGCCGCGGTGGGCTGCACGACGATTCGCGAAAGCCGCGGCGGCCCCGGCCAGCGGCTCGATCCGTGGGAGAAGTGGAACCGCAAGGTCTTCAACTTCAACGAGGACGTCGACCGGACGGTGCTCCGGCCCGTGGCCAACACCTACGTCGACATCGTGCCGCAGCCGGTCCGGCGCGGCGTCGGCAACTTCTTCGGCAATTTCGCTGACGCCTGGTCGGCGATCAACAACATGCTGCAGGGCAAGTTCGCGCTCGGCTTCGAGGACGCGACCCGGGTCGGCGCCAACACGCTCTTCGGGCTCTTCGGCATCCTCGATGTCGCGAGCGAGATGGGGCTCGATCACCACAACGAGGACTTCGGCCAGACCCTCGGGCACTACGGCGTCGGCGCTGGCGCGTACGTCGTTCTGCCCATCCTCGGTCCGTCGACGGTGCGCGATGCGGCCGCCCTGCCGATCAACCGGCTTGCCTCGCCGCCGGCCTTCTTCAACGGCGGCAACACCCAGCTCTCGCTCACGGCGCTGCAGATCGTGAACACCCGCGCCGGCCTTCTCGGCGCGACCAAGGTCATCGACGAGATCTCGCTCGACAAGTACACCTTCGTGCGCGACGCCTATTTGCAGCGTCGACGCAGTCTGCTTTTCGACGGCGACGAGCCCGATCTGCCGGCCGCACCCGACGCGTCGGCCTCGTCGGCGGCGGCCGGCGCAACGAATCTGGCGACCCCGGTGCCGCCGTCGGCCGCGTCTGCACCGGCACGCTCGGGATCCGCACCGGGCTAGCCGGTGTGAACCGCCGGGCCGGTCGCGCGTTGAGAAGGGGCGCGGGCTGTCCCCGCGGTGAACAGGGTTCCCCGATTTCGGCCACCCTGCTCACCTTTCCCCACAGAGGAACCATGATGCTCATCACAAGAAAGATCGCCTGGCTCGCCGCCGCCGCCGCCCTGTCCTTCGCGACCACTGGCGTTCTGGCCCAGGCCAAGGCTCCCGACGCTTTGATCAAGGAGGTCTCGTCCGGCGTCCTCGACGCCCTGAAGGCCGACAAGTCGATCAAGGCGGGCGACATCACGAAGGTCATCGCGCTCGTCGACCAGAAGGTCCTGCCGTACGTCAACTTCCAGCGCATGACGGCCTCGGCCGTCGGCCGCTACTGGAAGCAGGCGACGCCGGACCAGCAGAGTCGCCTGGAGAACCAGTTCAAGCTGCTTCTGGTGCGAACCTACTCGGGCGCGCTGGCGCAGGTGAGCAGCGAGCAGACCGTCGAGCTGAAGCCGATGCGCGCCGCGCCAACCGATCCCGAGGTGGTCGTGCGCACCGAGATTCGCGGCAAGGGCGATCCGATCCAGCTCGACTACCGGCTCGAGAAGGCGGGCGACAGCTGGAAGATCTACGACGTCAACGTCCTCGGCGTGTGGCTGGTCGAAAACTATCGCAACAGCTTCGCGCAGGAGATCGGCGCCAACGGCATGGAGGGGCTGATCAGCAAGCTCGCCGAGCGCAACAAGGCAGCGGGCGCGAAGAGCTGATGCTGCTGCTGCCGGCGATCCTCACCTCGCGCGAGGCTCGCGACACGCTGCGCATGCTCAAGCAGGCGCTGCAGAGCGAGGGAAGCGACGGGCCGGTGATCGTCGAGGCTGGCTCGCTTCAGTCGCTCGACTCGTCGGCGCTCGCCGTGTTGCTCGAGATCGAGCGACTCGCGGTGGCCTGGGGTCGCGCCTTCGTCGTGCGGGGCGTGCCGCCGAAGCTCGCCGCGCTGGCCAAGCTCTACGGCGTCGACGTCCTGCTGCTCAAGCCCGAGGGCGCTGCAGGTGCGGCGCCCGCCGCAGCGGCGGGCTGACGACTGTTATCGCAGGCCTGTCACGTAGTCGGCCAGGGCCTTGATCTCGCGGTCGTTGAGCTCGGCGGAGACGCCCGACATCACGGCGTTGTTGTGGCGAACGCCGCCGCGAAACGCCACCAGCTGCGCTTCGACGTAGTCGGCGTGCTGGCCGGCCAGGCGCGGGTACTGGGCCGGAATGCCGGCACCGCTCGGGCCATGGCAGCCAGCGCAGGCCGGCACCCGGCGATCGGCAATGCCGCCGCGATAGATCTTCTCGCCCATCGCCGCCAGGTCGCGGTTCTTGGCGAAGCCGGGCTTGGCATGCTTGCTCGCATAGAACGCAGCGACGTTCTTCATGTCGGCCTCGCTCAGCGCCGAGGCCATGCCGCGCATGATCGCGTTCTCGCGCTGCCCGGACTTGAATTCAGCCAGCTGCTTGACCAGGTATTCCGGGACCTGCCCTTGCAGGATCGGGTTGGCGGCGACTCCGCGCGAGCCGTCGTTGGTGTGGCAGGCGACGCAGACGTTGTTCGAGATCGCCGCACCCTTGGCCGGATCCACTGCGGCGGCGACGGGCTCCGCGCCACGGGAAGCGACTCCGGTGAGGGCCATGGCGAGCAGGCAGAGCAATCGAGGAACGGGCTTCATGGGTCGCGCAACTTCTCTCGTGCCAAAGCCAGCGATTTTACAATGAGCGCTTTACGACGATCGCGAGCACCTTCATGCCGACTTCTGCGGCCCCCCCGGAAGCAGCGCAAGACCCTGCTGCTGCCGTGCGTACGGCACTCGCCTGGACCCACACGGCGCGCTTCCTCACGACCGCGACCGCGCTCTTTCAACTGCCGGTGTCCGAGCTGCCCGAAATCGCCTTCGTCGGTCGATCCAACGCCGGCAAGTCGACCGCCATCAACGTCCTGACGCAGCAAAGGCGCCTCGCCTTCGCGTCGAAGACGCCGGGCCGCACGCAGCACATCAACCTCTTCGAGCTGGGGCCCAAGCTCGCGCCCGACGCCCTCTTCGCCGATCTTCCCGGCTACGGCTACGCGGCAGTCGAGCGCAATGCCAAGTTGCGCTGGCAAAAGGTGATGGCCGAGTATCTCGATGTCCGCCGCAGCCTCGGGGCGATCGTCATCCTGGTCGACTCGCGGCTCGGCTTCACCGACATCGACAGGAAGCTCCTCGAGTTCGTGTCGCCGCGCGTGGCCAACGGCTCGGTGAAGCTTCTCGCCCTGCTCACCAAGGTCGACAAGCTCAATCGTCGCGATGCCGCCGCGGCCTTGGCCGCTGCCGCCGACGTCCTGGGCGGCGTCAGCACCGAGGAGAGCGTCGTCTCGCTGTCGCCGTTTTCCTCGCTGAGCCGCGCCGGCGTCGACGATGCCGCGCGGGTTCTCTTCGACTGGGTGCACGGCGCGGCGAAATGATCGAGACCTGCATCGTGCCCGTGGGCAGGGGCATCGAGCTCAGTTGTCGTGTCGCGGGACGGCGCGGCGATCCGGCGCTCGTTTTCCTGCACGGCTTTCCCGAAGCCGCGTTCGTCTGGGACGAACTGCTCGAGCACTTCTCGAACCGCTATCGCTGCATCGCGCCCAACCTGAGAGGCTACGAGCGTTCGTCGTCGCCTGTCGATGTGGCCCAGTACCGCGTCAAGCACCTCGTGGCCGACATCGCCGGACTGATCGAAGGGCTCGGGGGCCCGGTCGAGGCGCTCGTCGCGCACGACTGGGGCGGCGCGCTCGCCTGGAATCTGGCGGCGCAGCGGCCCGATCTTCTGAAGCGCCTCGTGATCGTCAATTCGCCTCATCCGGCCACCTTCCTGCGTGAGTTGCAGGCCAGCCCTGAGCAGCAGGCATCGAGCGCGTACATGAACTTCCTGTGTCGGCCCGACGCCGCGGCGCTGCTCGCCGCGAACGATTTCGCGCGCCTCTGGCCGTTCTTCACCAACATGGGCGCAGCCGATCCGGCGGCCGCCTTCGGCGGCTGGCTCACCGACGAGGTGCGCGACCGCTATCGCGCGGTCTGGTCGTTCGGACTGGCGGGCGGTTGCAACTACTACCGGGCGTCGCCCTTGCGGCCGCCACTCTCGCCCGACGACGCGGTGATGAAACTCGCGTTCGATCCGGCGGCGGTCACCGTGCCCGTCCCGACGCTCGTGATCTGGGCCGAGGAGGACATCGCCCTGCCGACGTCGCTCCTGGACGGGCTGGAGGCCTTCGTGCCCGAGATGCGGCAGGTCCGCGTGCCCGGCGCGAGCCACTGGATCATCCACGAGCGCCCGGCGCTGATTGCCGCAGAGATCGAGCGCGAGCTCGCGCGCTGACGACCCTTCAGCCCGAAACCGGGCCCGGCAGGTCGCGCATCATCCGGTCCGCAGCGCGCTGCACCAGCGGCTTGGCTTCGATCGGCTGGACGATGCCCGCCGAGGCCAGCCGCTCGAGAGCGCGTCCGGTGATCGAGTGGGGGTGCGCCGGCGACTCGCCGGCAAACAGGAAGAAAAGGCCGCGGTCGCTGCGCCAGAGCAGCTGCACCCGGCTCCAGCGGCGCTGCAGGAAGATTCGGTGTCGGTCGCCGACGCGCATCGATTCGATCCGCTTGCCGCTGTCGTTCTCGGCGCGATCGGCGCCGGTCGGCAGATGCTCCGCGGGCACCGTCTCCATCGACGACAGGTCGATCACCGAATCGCTGAACGTGCGTGCGGGCGGCGTTTCGGGGACGACCTCGTCGCGCATGCGCTGGACGATCTCCTCGGGCGTGAGCGCACCCGCAGCGGGGCGCGTGCCCGGGCGAAGCGCCTCGGTGTGGATGGTCATCAGGTCGTCGAGCACGGCGTGACGCTCGACCGGTGGCACGCGAACCGACTCCATCCCTGCGCGCAGGCGCTGCAGCAGCCCCGGAAGCAGGCCGATGAGACGCTGCCGGCTCTGCGGATGGTCGGGGATCTTGAGGCTCCAGAGCAGATCGTCGGCCGTCTTCAGCGTCGCGAGCGCCGGCTCCGACTGTTCGCCGTGTCGAAGCATGTCGTCGGCGATCACCTGGGCCCAGGTGCCGGTGACGAAGCGGCGAATCGCCGGCGTCGTGTGCAGGTTCACCATCGAGTCGGTCAATCGGACGCCGAGATGCTGCTGCAGCACCTCGCGCCGTTCGGCCAGCTTGAGGGCCTCGACCGCCGGCTGCGCCGCACGCAGCTGGCCTTGCAGCTGCTCCGAAAGAAACGCGTCAACGCGATTGAGGCCGCGCCTGAACAGGGCGGCGTCCGGGGGCGCCGCGCCAGCCATCTCCTCGGCAACGGCCGCGCTGAAGGTCAGGAACGCCGACAGGCGCGGGTCGTCGATCCGCGAGTAGCCGACGCTCGTCTCGCCGATGCGATCCAGGAGCCGCCACACCGGATGCTCGAACGAGTCGAGCACAGCGCTGTCGGCGAGGCACAGGCGCAGCGCGGCGACCTGCATCCGCGCGAGCACGGGACGAAACGTGCCGGGAAGGGCAGAGTCGGCGAGCAGCGATTCGAAAAGACGCGTGACGAGCTCGATCACCTGGCGATCGAGCAGCGCGCTGGCGCTCGCGACAAGCGCCGATCTGTGCTGCTCGAGCCGCCGTGAGGGCGAGCTGCCGCCCGTACCCGAAGCTTCCATCGGTGGATGGCGAAGCAGCTCGTCGAGGCGCATCAGCGCCTGATCGAGCTCGGGGCTGCGGCGGGTCGCGCCGTCGCCGCGAGAGGGCGAGACGCGGGCGTCCGAAGCAGCGCCGGGGCCGTTAGCCGACGCTTGCGGCATGCGCGCCAGCAACGCCCCCAGCGCGCCCGGTCGCGCTTGCTCTGGCGCGTGACGACCGACGCCCGAGCCCGACGGCAGCACCACCGTGCGATAGACACCGGGCTCGACGCCCCGCGCCTCCAGGCGCGACGACGCGGCGGCACATGCGTTCTTGAGGAGCCCCGCCGCCACCCCGGCAGACGTGCGCAGGATGAGTGCGCGGTGCGCCTGCGAGCCGACGACGACGCACGCGGCGTCCCATAGGGCCGTGGCGTATACGAGTGGCCGGAACGGGTTGGACTCCGCCGTGACGTGGAGCTGGCCGACCAGCGTCGACGTGAACATCTGCAGTTCGCGCAGCTCCCATTCGGCCGTGCTGTCGATGAGCTGCATGGCCCGCGAGATCTCGATGTCGGCCTCGACGCGCGACTCGTCCATGAGCTCGAGGCTGTCGAGCGCGGGGACGTGCTGGTCGAACGACGGATCGGTGCGCCGGGCCAGATCCTCGGCGACCTGCTTCTTCAGCGATTCGACGAACGTGCTCTCGTACTGCGACGTGCGCTGGCGCAGGCTCGCCATCACGTCGGCGTGCTCCATCCGCTCGGCACCGCTGGCGGCGTCGTTTGCCGGTCCGAGCAGCTGGACCGTGCCGGCAACGACTCGCGAGACAAGGGCCGGTGAGAGCGCGAGCTCGTCCTTGACGAAACGTTCGAAGAGCGGAGAGATCGGCATTCAGCCTGGCCTGGGTGACGCTGCGATTATCCCGTGACCGCGGACCGAGATCGTGTGCAACGGTTCTCGCAAGCGCATGAAAAAGGGCTGCCGAAGCAGCCCTTTTCTCGATCGGATCACGGGGATCCGGCCGGGTCTTACATGTCCATCCCGCCCATGCCACCCATGCCGCCCATGCCGCCGCCCATGCCGCCGCCGCCGCCCGCGCCCGACTCGTCTTTCGGCGCTTCGGAGATCATGGCTTCGGTCGTCAGCATCAGCGAGGCAACCGAGGCTGCGTTCTGCAGAGCAGTGCGCGTGACCTTGGTCGGGTCGAGGATGCCCATCTCGATCATGTCGCCGTACTGGCCGTTTTGCGCATTGAAGCCGTAGTTGCCCTTGCCACCGAGAACGGCGGCGACAACCACGCTCGGCTCGTCGCCGGCGTTCTGGACGATGATGCGGATCGGCTCTTCGATGGCACGCAGGATCAGCTTGATGC
>JBDTJD010000239.1:0-3649 GCA_039935975.1 Caldimonas sp. | reverse complement strand
GCTCCGGCGGCGGAGCGAGACGACGACCGAATGACCAACCTGATCGACGCCCTGCACATTCCCGACACGCAATCGGAACGCGACGAGCGCCAGCTCGCGATCCAGCGCGTCGGCGTGCGCAGCGTGCGCTATCCGCTGCAGCTGAGGATCGAAGGCGCCGTCGTGCCGACGGTCGGCGACTGGTCGCTCGACGTCGCCCTGCCAGCCGACCAGAAGGGCACGCACATGTCTCGCTTCGTCGCCTGGCTCGACGCCATCGCCGAGCCGCTCGACGCGACGGCGCTGCGCGCGCAGTCGGCGCGCATGCTGGCCTTGCTCCACGCCGAGAGCGGTCGCATCGAGGCCTCGTTTCCGTTCTTCCTGCGCAAACGCGCGCCGGTGTCGGGCGTCGAAAGCCTGCTCGAATACCAGGGCCGCTTCATCGTCGAGGCCGACACTGTGGCGACGACCGTCTGGCTCGAAGTCGTGGTGCCGGTGAAGTCGCTCTGCCCGTGCTCGAAGGAGATCTCCGACTACGGCGCCCACAACCAGCGCTCGCACGTGACGATCCGCGTCGAGGCGCTCGGGGCGCTGTCGTGGCTCGAGCTCGTGCGCTTCGCCGAGGATTCGGCCTCGGCCGAGATCTGGTCGTCGCTCAAGCGCGCTGACGAGACATGGATCACCGAGCGGGCCTACGAGAACCCCAAGTTCGTCGAGGACATGGTGCGCGACGTCGCGCTGCTCCTGAACGCCGATGCGCGGATCGGCCGCTACAGCGTCGACGTCGAGAACTTCGAGTCGATCCACGCCCACAGCGCGGTGGCGCGCATCGAGCGCTGAAATCGGCGCGGCTGGCGCCGCGCCCGCCGCCGGGTTTTCCGCTCAGCGCTTGCGAGGCATCTCGACGTCTCGCGTCGTGCCCGGGCCGCGGCGAACGGCGCCGCGCGAGCGCGTGCCGACCGCGTCGCGAAGGAGGTACTCCACCTGGGCGTTGACGCTGCGAAGCTCGGCCGCGGCGAGTCGCTCGATCTCGACCCAGAGGGCCGGATCGATGCGCAGGAGGAACGACTTCTTGTCGGGACTCGCCATCGGCCGCTGCGTGCGTGCGCCCGCGTTCGTCAGTTGTAGAGCGTTCCCGCGTTCACGACCGGCGTCGCGTCGTGGTCTGAGCAGAGCACGACGAGCAGGTTGCTCACCATCGCGGCGCGCCGCTCGTCGTCGAGCTGCAGCAGGCCGCGCTCGGCCAGGCCGTTCAGTGCCAGCTCGACCATGCCGACAGCGCCCTGCACGATCTTGGTCCGCGCCGCGACCACCGCCTCGGCCTGCTGCCGGCGCAGCATCGTCCCGGCGATCTCCGGTGCATAGGCGAGGTGGGTGAGCTTGGCGTCGACGACGACCAGGCCGGCCTGGTCGAAGCGCTGCTGCAGTTCGCTGCGCAGCGCGCTCGAGACCTCCTCGGTGCCCGAGCGCAGCGTCACTTCATTCTTACTCGCCGGATTCAAGTCCTCGAGGTTGTCGTAGGGGTAGCTGAGCGCCAGGTGACGCAGCGCGGATTCGGCCTGCGTCAGCACGTAACCCTCGAAGTTCTCGACGTCGAAGCTGGCCCGCGCCGTGTCGTCGACGCGCCAGACGACGGTCGCCGCGATCTCGATCGGATTGCCGCGCAGGTCGTTGACCTTCAGCTTCTCGCTGTTGAACGTGCGTGCCCGGATCGACACCTTGGTGGCCGAAAAGAACGGGTTCGCCCAGCGCAGGCCTTCGCCGCGGTCGGTGCCGCGGTAGTCGCCGAAGAGGAGCAGGTTGGCCGCCTGGTTCGGCTGCAGCATGTACAGGCCGGCCAGGCACCAGAAGGCGATCAGCATCGCGGCGATCAGGATCAGGATCGACAGGCCCGACGGCCGCATCGCCATGAAGCCGAGGCCGATCGCGATCGCCACCAGGCCGATCGCGATATAGACGTAGCCGCTCGCGGTCGACGCCTCGCGCTCCTGCGCAGAACCGGTCTTCATGTTCGCTGCTCCTTGTGCTCGCACCCGACCCGACCGGACGGCCGATGTCGAAGTGATATCACTTTAGTAGCAGTTGGCCGATCTCGTCAAGCGGGTTCGGCGGTCATCCCGAGAAGGACCGGATCGCCCCGGCCCAGGCGCACGACGACCGGCGTGTCGCCGGTGAGATCGATCACCGTCGTCGGCTGCCTCGGGCACGCGCCGGCATCGACGATCGCCTGCACCTGCTTCTCGAAGCGCGCGCGGATCTCGAGCGGGTCGTTCATCGGCTCGCTTTCGCCCGGCGCGATCAGCGTCGTCGCGATCAGCGGCTGGCCCACGAGGTCGAGCAGCGCGCCCGTCACCGGGTGCTCGGGCACGCGCAGGCCGATGGTGCGCCGCGACGGGTGCGAGAGGCGACGCGGCACTTCCCGGGTCGCCTCGAGAATGAAGGTGAAGGGGCCGGGCGTCGCCAGCTTGAGCAGGCGGTACTGCTTGTTGTCGACCCGGGCGTAGCTCGCGAGCTCCGAGAGGTCGCGGCACAGCAGCGTCAGGTGATGACGATCATCGACCTCGCGGATCCGGCGCAACTGTTCGGCGGCGGCCTTGTCGTCGAGATGGCAGGCCAGCGCGTAGCTCGAGTCGGTAGGAATCGCGGCGACGCCGCCGTCGTGCAGGATCTGCGCAGCCTGCCTGAGCAGACGCGGCTGCGGATTGACCGGGTGGACCTCGAAGTACTGGGACATGCCTCGATTGTCCGCGTCGTCGGCGCAAGGCGCTCGCGGGCGAGGCAAACGCCCCGGCCGCGCCGCTGTCTCAGGCCCGGGACATCAGGCTGCGATCCGCTCGATCAGGGCTTCCCAGACCGGCGACAGCCCGGCCGGCAACGGCGGCAGGCCGCCGAGGTCGATCCGGCTCTCGTCGGGGCTGTGGAAATCGCTGCCGCGCGAGGCGAGGAGGTCGAACTCCTGGGCCGTCCCGGCGTAGCGGACGGCCTCCGCCGCGGTATGGCTGCCGGTGACGACCTCCACCCCGCGTCCGCCATGCGCCTTGAACTCGGAGAAGAGCGCGAACTCCGCGTTCGGCGAGAACTTGTAGCGGGCCGGATGGGCGACGACGGCGATGCCGCCGGCATCGACGATCCATGCGACGGCGTTCTTCAGCGTCGCCCAGCGATGCGGCACGAAGCCCGGCTTGCCTTCGACCAGGAACCGGCGGAACACCTCGTGCGTGTCGCTGCAGACGCCGCTCTCGACGAGATGCCTCGCGAAGTGGGTGCGAGAGATCAGGTCGGGGTTGCCGACGTACTGGAGCGCCCCTTCGAAGGCGCCCTCGATGCCGACCTTGGCGAGCTCGCTCGCCATCTCCTTCGCGCGTTCTTCGCGCCCACCGCGCGTGGCCTGGAGGCCGGCGCGCAAGGCCGGGTCGTCGCTGTCGACGCCGAGGCCGACGATGTGCAGCGTCGTGTCCGCGAAAGTCACCGAGATCTCGACGCCCGAGAGATAGGGCAGGCCGACCGCACGCGCCGCGGCCCGCGCCGCGTCCTGGCCGCCGAGCTCGTCGTGGTCGGTGAGCGCCCAGAGCTCGACGCCGTTGGCCTTCGCGCGCGCGGCGAGCGCGGCGGGCGCGAGCGTGCCGTCGGAGACGAAGGAGTGGCAGTGGAGGTCGGCGTTCACGTCAGC
>JBDTJD010000238.1:0-4485 GCA_039935975.1 Caldimonas sp. | reverse complement strand
TGCACCTGCGCTTCCGGCCGATCCTGATGACGTCGATCGCGTTCATCCTCGGCGTGCTGCCGCTCGTCGTCTCGTCGGGCGCGGGCTCGGCCAGCCAGCGCGCGATCGGCACGGGCGTGATGGGCGGGATGATCACGGCGACGCTGCTCGCGATCTTCTTCGTGCCCGTGTTCTTCGTCGTCGTGCGGCGCATCTTCAAGGGCAAGGTCATGGCGACGGCCGGCGCCGTGCCGCTCGAGCCGACGCCGACGCCGCCCGTGCGGAGCGAGGGCGACCATGCGTAGGACACGCCTCGGGTCGACCCTGCTCGCGGCGGTCGCGCTGGCCGGCTGCTCGACGCTGATCCCGCCGTACGAGCGTCCGGCCGCGCCGGTGACACCGAACTATCCGGGCGAGGCGGCGCCGTCTTCGTCGGCGTCCAGCGAACCCGCCGCCGACCTCGACTGGCAGCGCTTCTACGCCGACCCGCGCCTCTCGCGTCTCATCGACCTCGCGCTGGCCAACAACCGCGATCTGCGCGTCGCCGTGCTCAACATCGAGCAGGCGCGCGCGCTCTACCAGGTGCGCCGCGCCGACCAGCTGCCGAGCGTCGGCGCCGGCGCGACGGTCTCGCGCACGCCGATCGGCCAGGGCGTGACGACGTCGTACGCGGTCGGCCTGGCCGTCAGCGGGTACGAGCTCGATCTCTTCGGCCGCGTCCACGACCTGAGCCAGGCGGCACTGTCGCAGTATTTCGCCACCGCCGAGAACCGCAAGGCCGTGCAGATCAGCCTGATCGCGTCGGTCGCCACCGCCTACCTGAGCGTCCTCGCCGACGACGAACTGCTGCGCGTCACGCGCCAGACGCTGGTGACGCGCGAGGACGGTTCGCGCCTCACCAAGCTGCGCTTCGACAACGGCGCGACGTCGGAGCTCGATTACCGGCAGGCCGAGTCGCTTCTCGAAGGCGCGCGCGTCTCGCTCGCGCAGTCGCTGCGCCAGAAGGCGCTCGACGAGAACGCCCTCCGTCTGCTCGTCGGCCAGCCGCCGCCGGAAGACCTGCCCGCGCCGCGGCCGCTCGACCGGAGCCAGCTCGCCGGCGACGTCCCCGCCGGGCTGCCGTCGGACCTGCTGATCCGGCGCCCCGACGTGCGCGCCTCGGAGCGACAGCTCCTCGCGGCCAACGCCAACATCGGCGCGGCGCGCGCGGCGTTCTTTCCGCGCATCTCGCTCACCGCCAACCTCGGCACTGCGAGCACCGAGCTCTCCGGCCTCTTCAAGAGCGGCTCGTTCGCGTTCACCGGCACCGCGCAGCTGCTCCAGCCGATCTTCGAGGCCGGCCGCAACCAGGCCAACCTCGACGTCGCCAAGGTGAACCGCGACATCGCCGTCGCCCAGTACGAGAAATCGATCCAGACCGCGTTTCGCGAAGTCTCGGATGCGCTCGCCGGTCGCACCACCCTCGCCGAGCAGCTGCGGGCTCAGGAGGCCCAGACCCAGGCGCTCGCGATCACCTACAAGCTCGCCGACCTGCGCTACCGCGCCGGCGCCGCGAGCTACCTCGACACGCTCGACGCCCAGCGCTCGCTGTTCACGGCGCAGCAGGCCCTGGTGCAGACGCGGGCGCTGCAGCTGCAGAACCTGGTCGCGCTCTATCGCGCGCTGGGTGGCGGCTGGCGCGAAGCTTCGGAAGTCGGCGCGCCGTCGAATCCGCAGCTGCCGCCACCGGGCTGAACGTCGCCTCAGACCTTCGCGACCGGCGCCAGCGCGTCGAACTCGGGGTCGCGCTTGGCCTTCCAGCCGGCGATCGCGCGCGCCATCTCGTCGCGGTCGAAGATCGCGCTTTGCAGCAGGGTCATCTGCTGCAACGCCGAGTCGGTCGAGTGGTCGCGGGCGTGGTTGAGGGCGAGCTTCGAGCCGGCGACCGCGAGCGGTGACTTCGAGGCGATCGTTCGTGCCAGGGCGAGCGCGCGGTCGAGCGCCGCCGCCGCGTCGGGCAACACGGCGTTGACCAGGCCGACGGCGAGCGCGCGCTCGGCGCCCAGCCGCTCGCCCGTGTAGGCCATCTCGCGGGCAACGCCTTGCGGCACGATCTTCGGCAGTCGCTGCAGGACGCCGAGGTCGGCCGCCATGCCGATCGAGATCTCCTGCACGGTGAAGAAGGCGTCGGCGCTGCAGACGCGGATGTCGCAGGCGGTCGCGAGGTCCAGCGCGCCGCCGATGCAGCCGCCCTGGATCGCGCAGATCACCGGGAAGCGCGCGGTGTCGAGGGCGGTGAAGCAGTCCATCAGCCGGCGCAGCGCGGACTGGAAGCTCAGGCGGTCGCGCGCCGTTGCGGTGCCCAGGGCAAGGTCGGCGCCGGCGAACACGTCGAGCGACATGCCGGCCGAGAAGTGCTTGCCGGTCGACGAGATCACGAGCGCGCGCGTCGCGCCGGCGTCGTCGAGTTCGCGAACGGCGTCGCGCAGGGCGGGGAAGAACGCCGGCGTCATCGTGTTCATGCGCTCGGGCCGGTCGAGCCGGAGGTGGGCGACGCCGTTCTCGTGCGAGAGTTCGAAGAAGTGCTGTGGGTCCATGGCGCAGGAGATCTCGATGAGCCGGACGATCCGAACCCGCGACGGCCTCGAGCTGAGACGGCGCGACTGGCCGTCCGACGGGGCCAGGGGAACGATTGTCATCGTCCACGGCCTGGGCGAGCACATCGAGCGCTACGGCCACGTTGCGGCGGCGTTGAACGCGGGCCGCTGGCGCGTCGTCGGCTACGACCAGCGCGGCCATGGACAGAGCCCGGGCGAGCGCGGCCGGCTCGCCACCGGCGACGATCTGCTGGCCGACCTGGCCTGCGTGATCGACACGGTCCGGGGCGAGTTTCAGGGCCCCGTCGTCCTCCTCGGCCACAGCCTCGGCGGCCTCGTCGCGGCGCGCTTCGTCGCCGGTGGGCTGGGGTCGCCGGTGCCGGGCTGGAACCGTCCAGTCAATGCGCTCGCGCTGTCGTCGCCCGCGCTCGGCATCCCGATGACGCGCTTGCAGCGGCTGCTGCTCGCCGTGCTCGGCAAGGTCGCACCCGATCTGGCGGTGAGCAACGGGCTCGGCCCGTCCTCGATCTCGCGCAGCGCGACGACGGTGTCGGCCTACGCGAGCGACCCGCTCGTGCATGACCGCGTCACCGCGCGCCTGACCCGCTTCATCGTCGACGGCGGCGAGGCCGTGCGTCGCCTCGCCCCGCGCTGGAGGGTGTCGACGCTCGTCCTCTATGCCGGCAGCGACCGGTGCGTCCTGCCGTCGGCGAGCGCCGAATTCGCGGCGGCCGCGCCGAGCAGGATCGTGACGGCGCGCGTGTTCCCGATCCTTTTCCACGAGATCTTCAACGAACCCGAGCAGGCGGAGGTGTTATCGGTGCTCGTCGCCTGGCTCGATACACTGCCCTTTTCGCCGTCGACGAGGAGCCCGCGATGAATGCACGCGATCCGCTGCAACCGATTCAGAAGGATGAGGCCGAGGCGCTCGGCCGTTTCGCCGAGCGCGTCTGGGACGACGAGATCGTCGCGCAGATCACCCGCTACATCGAGGTGCCGGCGAAGAGCCCGACGTTCGACGCCGACTGGAAGCAGCACGGCTTCATCGACCACGTCGTGCGCGACGCGGCGGCGTGGGTCGAGCGCCAGCAGGTCGCGGGACTCAAGCTCGAGGTCATCCGCCTCGAGGGCCGCACGCCGGTCATCTTCTTCGAGGTGCCGGCGACCAAGCCGGGCGGCAACGCGGCCGATGCCGAGACGATCTGCCTCTACGGCCACCTCGACAAGCAGCCCGAGTTCAACGGCTGGAAGAACGGCTACGGCCCGTGGACGCCACGCTACGAGAACGGGCTCCTGTACGGCCGCGGCGGCGCCGACGACGGGTACGCGATCTACGCCGCGGTCACGGCGATCAGGGCGCTCGACCTGCAGGGCATCGCGCGGCCGCGTTGTGTCGGCCTGATCGAGACCTGCGAGGAAAGCGGCTCCCCCGACCTGCCTGTCTACGTCGTGGCGCTGAGGGAGCGGCTCGGCCACATCGGCCTCGTCGTCTGCCTCGATTCGGGCGCCGGCAACTACGACCAGCTGTGGCTCACCACCAGCCTGCGCGGCAACGTCACCGGCACGCTGAAGGTGGAGATCCTCACCGAAGGCATCCACTCCGGCGACGCCAGCGGCCTGGTGCCGTCGAGCTTCCGCATCCTGCGCCACGTGCTCGATCGCCTGGAAGACTCGGCCACCGGCCGCCTGCTGCCCGAAAGTTTCCACTGCCAGATCCCGACCGACCGCGTCGAGCAGGTGAAGGCCGCCGCGGCGATCCTCGGCGACGAAGTCTGGAAGCGCATGCCGTGGGCCTGCGGCGCCGACGGCGACCCCACGCTGCCCACCACCACCGACCCCGCCGAGGCGCTGCTGAACCGCACCTGGCGCCCGACGCTGTCGGTCACGGGCGTCGACGGCTTTCCCGAGCTGCGCAACGCCGGCAACGTGC
>JBDTJD010000237.1:0-8913 GCA_039935975.1 Caldimonas sp. | reverse complement strand
GGCGCGGAGCTGCCGCGCGGCGCCGTCGGCGAGGTCGTCGGCCACTCGGCGGGGATGATGACGGGCTACCACGGCCAGCCGGCCAAGACCGCCGAGGCCGAGTGGTTCGACGCGACCGGCAAGCGATTCATCCGCACCGGCGACGTCGGCCGATTCGACGACGAGGGCTTCCTCACGCTGCTCGACCGGCGCAAGGACATGGTCATCAGCGGCGGCTTCAACCTCTATCCGAGCGACCTCGAAGCCGTGCTGCGCCAGCATCCGGCGGTTGCCGACGCGGCCGTCGCAGGCGTCCCGTCCGAGCGCTGGGGCGAGACGCCGGCCGCGTGGGTCGTGCTGCGCGAGGGCGAGGCGGTCGACGCCCAGGCGCTGCGGGCCTGGGCCAACGAGCGCCTCGGCAAGACCCAGCGAATCGCCTGGCTCGGCTTCGTCGACGAGCTGCCGCGCAGCGCGATCGGCAAGATCCTGAAACGCGAGCTGCGCGACCGATTCGTCGCCGAAGCGCGCCATGCCGAAGGAGATCGATCGAATGGCTGAAGACAGACACGCGACGACGTCGCTCGGCGCGAGCGGCCTCAAGGTGAGCCGCCTCTGGCTCGGCACGATGATGTTCGGTGATCAGACCGACGAGGCCGAGGCCGGCCGCATCGTCGACGCCTCGCGCGATGCCGGCATCAACGCCATCGACACCGCCGACGCCTACGCCGACGGCGAATCGGAGCGCGTCACCGGCCGCCTCATCGCCAGGGATCGCGAGCGCTGGGTGCTCGCCACTAAGCTCGCCAATCCCACGGGCCCGGGGCCGAACGAGCGCGGCCTCTCGCGCGGCCACATGATCCGCGCGCTCGACGGCAGCCTGAAGCGCCTGGGCACAGACTGGGTCGACATCCTCTACCTTCACAAGGAAGATCCGACGACGCCCCTGGAGGAAACGGTCGCGGCGATGCACCACCTCCTGGGCACCGGCAAGGTCCACTACTTCGGGCTCTCCAACTTTCGCGCATGGCGCGTCGCGCGCATTGCCGAGATGTGCCGCAGCGCCGGGGTGCCGGTGCCGATCGTGTGCCAGCCCCCCTACAACGCGATGACGCGCGGCATCGAGACCGAGCTCCTGCCGTGCTGCGCGCACTACGGCCTGGGTGTCGTCGCCTACAGCCCGCTCGCCCGCGGCGTGCTCTCCGGCAAGTACGTCCCCGACGCGCCGCCGCCCGAGGGCTCGCGCGCGGGCCGCGGCGACAAGCGCATCCTGCAGACCGAATTCCGCGCCGAGTCGCTCGTGCTGGCGCAGAAGGTGGTAGAGCATGCCCGGTCGCGCGGCCGCACCCCGCTCCAGTTCGCGCTCGGCTGGGTCTGGAACAACGCCCTCGTGCACGGCGTCATCGGCGGCCCCAGGACGCTCGCGCAATGGCAGGACTACATCGCCGCGCTGGACGCGCCCTTCGATGCCGATGACGAGGCGCTGGTCGAGTCGCTCGTCGCGCCGGGGCATGCGTCGACGCCCGGCTACAACGATCCGGCCTACCCGGTCGAAGGACGCCGGCCCCGCGTCGTGGAGCGGCCCTGACGCACCCACGCTGCGCTCGTCGCTAGAGCTTGCGCGCTCGCCGCTGCGACGGCCCGGGCACCCGCGACTTCTGCGACACCGGTCGATCGACGACCAGGCGCAGGGGCGGACGCGCGCCGTCCTCGGTGGGGATGACGGGGGAGGCGCCCCCGTCATTCGCGCCGCGAAGAATGCCGAGGCTGCCGAGCGACGCTAGCGAGCGACGCAGGGCGTCAGCCAGCGGCTTGGCGCGGTCGTCGACGGCGCGCCCGGCAAGCCGAAGGATCGCGAACACGCCTGCCTGCACGACGAGAAATAGGCCGGCCGCGATCGCGAGGATGTCGGCAAAGGGCATCGAGTCGTTCCATGACCGCGCGATGCCCAGGAAGGCGCAGAACATCCAGAGGAAGTTCGACAGCGCAACCGGGACGGCGATCGCGAACCAGTCGGAGACGCCCCAGCGCTTGACGCTGCGACCTCGCGCCAGGCGCGGGAAGGTGACGCGGTGGAGCACGACGGCGTTGAGCGTCAGCATCGCGACGAACAGGATCTTCACCTGCAGCTTGGGATTGCTCAGGTAATCGGCGCGCTCGAAAAGGCCGTGGCCGACGATCGCCGCGCCGGTCGTCCACAGGACGAGCAGCGCGACCATCACCATGCGCGCGACGAATTCGTTCGGCGGGGCGATGCGGACGCGGTCCTGGGCCAGCTTGGAGAGCAGGCGAAGGTCGGTCGCGACGATCGCGCCGAGCGCCATCGAGGCGGCGAGCAGATGGATGAAGACGAGAAGCAGGTAAGGCATCGACGCGGGCACGCACCGGAATTCGGCACAGCGGCCAGTCTAATCAGCGCGTCCGTCGGAACACGTGACGTTTCGTGACGGGATGCGCGTCGCGGCGCGGGGTCACCGCCGGTTTCACTTGTCGACGGTGTGCGGGCTGCGCTTCTCGTACCAGTGGGTGATGCGCGCGCCGTCCCAGTGCAGGGCGAGGTGGGACGCGGCCTTGGCGTGGCGCAGCGCGCGCGGCCTCAGGATGCCCACGCACTCGCCGCCGGCGTGGCGCACGCTCGGATAGCGAATGCCCCAGCTGCCTGCCTCGCGCAGGCCCCGCCCCAGACCCTGCGACGACGCGTAGTGGTCGGGATCGAGCACCGAGGCGAAGCGGGTCGGCTCGTTCGCCGCGACGCCGGTCTCGAACAGGTCGTGCAGCTCGGCCTCGACGCTGGCCGTCACCAGGCGCAGGTCGATGTCGAGCGCCGGCTCGTCGGTGCGGCGCAGGAAGATCGCCCGGTGGTGGCTGACTTCGGCGACTGCGGTCTCGAGCGAATGGGCGGCGTAGTAGACGCCGTACGAGCCGTCGGAAAAGCGCGAGCCTTCCGGGTTGAGATGCGTGAACGCGGCCATCACCGGCGTCGCGCCCGGGCCGCTCACGCGCTCGTCGGGCGCCACGAGGGCGAGCTCGCCGATCTGGTCGCGGATGCGCGGGTTGGCGAGCTGCTCGATCGCGAAGACGACGTCGAGATCGGCCGGGTCGGCGACCCGTTCGTACAGGCCGACGACCGGATAGCGCGAGGCGATGAGCCGATACGACGGCCGCCACGAGACGCGACGGACCGGCACCGCCGCGGGGTCGACCGCCGTCACGCCTTGCCGCCGCGCTGCGCGTCGAGGTACTGGCGCACGACGTAGAGATCTGAGACCTGGCCGGCGAGCATGCGCTCGAGCGCCGAGTGAGCGCCGAGCATCGGCGCGCTGTTGGCTCGCCTCAGCCACTCGTCGGCCCGGGCGGCGACGGGAAAGAGGATCTGAAGCGAGGAGTAGATGCCGAACAGGTGCGACAGTCGCTCGAGGAGATGGCGATCGAGCGGCCCGACCTTGCCCTGCTTCCACTGGTAGAGCGTGGTCCGGGCGACGCCGAGCAGCGTGGTCTGCTCGGCGACCGTGAGGCGCCAGGCTTCGGCGATGCGAAAGAAGGTGCGCAACGCCGCGGCGGCGGCTTTCGCGGACGTGAGGTCGACCGCAGGCGGGGTGGGTTTGAGGAGTGCGCTCATCGGGGTGATCGCCCGCTTCGCCGAATCGCCGCGAGCGCGCCGAGATTATTCCGCGCAAGTACAAATGTCAATCATTTGTCCATAAGCGCACATGGAGATCCGGGGCAGCGGGGCGCCGCGCCTGGGTCCGCTCAACCCCGCGCGTGCGTCACCCCGCCGTCGACGACGAGCGTCGAGCCGACCACGTAGTCGCCCGCCCGCGAGGCGAGGTAGATCGCGGCGCCGGCCATGTCCTCGTCGCGGCCGATGCGCCGCGCCGGGATGCGCCGGGCGACTTCCTCGCCCTGGTCGCGGGCGGCGCGGTTCATCTCCGACGCGAACGCGCCCGGCGCGATCGCGGTGACGACGATCCGGTCCTCGATCAGGCGCAGCGCCATGCGGCGCGTCAGATGGATGAGGCCGGCCTTGCTGGCCGCGTACGAATAGGTTTCCTGCGGATTGACCGAGACGCCGTCGATCGACGCGATGTTGATCACCTTGGCCGGTCGGTCCTCGCTCGCCGCGGCCTTGAGGGCTCCGTGCAGAGCCTGGGTAAGGAAGAAAGGGGTCTTCAGGTTGAGGTCGACTACCTTGTCCCAGCCCTTCTCCGGGAAAGTGTCGAAGGTCTCGCCCCAGGCCGCACCGGCGTTGTTGACGAGGATGTCGAGGCGCGGCTCGCGCACCCCATAGGCCGCGGCGAGCGCGGCGACGCCTTCCATCGTCGACACGTCGGCCGGCAGGGCAAAGCATTCGCCGTGGGCCGACAGCTCGGCCGCCGTCCGCTCGCACGCCTCGGCCTTGCGCGACGACAGGTAGACCCGCGCGCCCTGGGCGAGAAATCCGGCGGCGATCATCCGGCCGATGCCGCGCGAGCCGCCAGTGACGAGCGCCGTGCGGCCCTGCAGGGAAAAGAGATCGTTCATGCGTGCTCTCCGAGGACCCGACCGATCGCGCCGGGTGTCGCCGAGCCTACACCGCGCATCGACCGACGCGCGGGCACAACCGTTGCTCCAAGGCGATCGCGCCAAGCAACCTTTGAGCGAGTCCGCCGAAGCCCGAGAATTTCGTCCAGCTCCTGCGCGAGCCGGCTGCCCTTGCCGTCCTCATCCGATCAACCTGCTGCACCGGAATTCCCGAATGGCGACGATCCTCACCACCACGCCCGCCTCCACCATCGAGATCGACGCGCGGCTCCTGCGCGAGTGGCCACTGCCGGAACCGGGCGCGCTGGCCGGCGGGGAAGAGCGCGGCTCGCTCCTCGTCCTGGCGGGCAGCCGCGAGACGCCCGGCGCCGCTTCGCTCTCGGCGATCGCCGCACTGCGCGCCGGCGCAGGCCGGCTCGCCGTCGCGACGGTGGCATCGATGGCCGGGGGCTTCGCGCTGTCGCATCCGGAGGCCCGAATCGTCGCCTTGCCCGAGACGGAGGGCGGCGGCTTCGCGGCCGACGGGCTGGCGCGGCTCGAGCCGCTGCTCGGTCAGGTCGACACCGTCCTTGTCGGGCCGGGCCTCATGGACGCGAGCGCCACCCGCGCCTTCGTGCGCCGGCTGGTCAAGCGCACACCGCGCGCCGCGATCGTGCTCGACGCGCTGGCGATGGAGCTGATCGTCGACCTGCGCCGGTTCGAGCGGCCGCTCCTGATGACGCCGCACGCCGGCGAGCTGTCGAGCCTGATCGGCGTGACCCTGGAGTTGATCCTGGCCGACCCGGAGCGCTACGCGCGCGAAGCGTCGATCCGCTGGAATGCGGTCGTCGCCCTGATCGGCCCGAGCACCTTCGTGGCCACGCCCGACGGCGGCTGCTGGTGCCACGCCAGCACCCATGTCGGCCTCGCGACCTCGGGCTCGGGCGACGTCCTCGCCGGTCTCATCGCCGGCCTCGCGACGCGCGGCGCGCCGCTTGCGCAGGCGGCCGCGTGGGGCGTCGCGCTGCACTCGCGCGCCGGGCGGGCGCTGGCCGAGCGCGTCGGCCCGATCGGCTACCTTGCGAGCGAGCTCGCGGCCGAGGTGCCACGGCTCATGCAGCGGCTGGCGCACTGACGCGCCCGCCTGGCCACCGGGAGCAGCGATGACGAACGCCTTGAAGCCCTATTTCGGCAAGCGTGATTTCAGCATCACGAGCGAGCCGCAGGGCGGCCGTTCCTCCGAAGGCGCGCTCTCGTTCGTGGTCCAGAAGCACGCCGCGAGCCATCTCCATTACGACTTTCGCCTCGAGCTCGACGGCACGCTGAAGAGCTGGGCGGTGCCCAGGGGCCCGAGCCTCGACCCGGCCGACAAGCGCATGGCCGTCCACGTCGAGGACCATCCGATCGACTACGGCAGCTTCGAGGGCGAGATTCCGAAAGGGCAGTACGGCGCCGGCGCCGTCATCGTCTGGGACAACGGAACCTGGGAGCCAGTCGGCGATGCCGAGGCGGGCTATCGCGCCGGCAAGCTCAAGTTCAGGCTTCACGGCAAGAAGCTCGCGGGCGGCTGGACGCTCGTGCGCATGCGCGGCAAGGGCGGCGAGCGCCAGGAGCCGTGGCTGCTCATCAAGGAGCGCGACGAGGCCGCGCGGCCGGCGTCCGAGTACAGCGTCGTCGCGGCAGAGCCTGGCAGCGTGCTCTCGGATCGCACGATTGCCGAGGCTCCGGCCGCGGCGAAGAAGACCGCGCGCGCCAGGCCGAAAGCGGCCACCCAGACCGCTGCGAAGCGCAAGGTTCCGAAGGCCCCCACTTCGTCCCCGGCGCCGGCGAACGCCGTCGTGGCCGCACCGAAGGCGAAACTGCCCTCGAGTCTCGCGCCTCAGCTCGCCACCCTGGTCGCGACGCCGCCTGCCGACGCCGGCTGGATCTACGAGATCAAGTACGACGGCTACCGACTTCTCGCCCGGATCGACGGCGACGACGTGCGCCTCTTCACCCGCAACGGCAACGACTGGTCGTCGCGTCTCGCGAGCCTGGTCGCGGCGGTGCGCTCGCTCGGCCTCGGCTCGGGCTGGCTCGACGGCGAGATCATCGTCAACGGTGCCCACGGCGTGCCCGACTTCAACGCCCTGCAGAACGCCTTCGACGCAGCGCGCACCGACACGATCCAGTACTTCGTCTTCGATCTTCCCTTCCACGACGGCCGCGATCTGCGCGGCGTGCCGCTGGTCGAGCGGCGCGCCCGGCTCGCGACGCTGATCGAGCGCGCACCGCCGAACGAGCGCGTGTTCTTCAGCCAGGACTTCGACTCGGGCGCGAAGGAGCTGCTCCAGAACGCATGCCGGATGCGACTCGAGGGCGTGATCGGCAAGCGCGCCGAGTCGCCCTACGTGTCACGTCGCAGCCCGACATGGATCAAGCTCAAGTGCACGCAGCGCCAGGAGTTCGTGATCGGCGGCTGGACCGATCCGAAAGGCGCGCGCACCGGCATCGGCTCGCTCCTCCTCGGCATCCACGACGAGGCCGGGCATCTGCGCTTCGCCGGCGGCGTCGGAAGCGGCTTCGACGAGCGCTCGCTCGTCGCGGTGAAGAAGGCGCTGGCCGCGATCCCGAGCGAGACCGCGCCTTTCTCCGAGAAGCCGCGCGCCGTGCGTGGCCACTGGGTGCGGCCCGTTCTCGTTGCCGAGGTGTCGTTCGGCGAATGGACGCCCGACGGGCGCGTGCGGCACGCCGTCTTCCACGGCCTGCGGGAGGACAAGCCGGCGAGCGCCATCGGCCGCGAGCAGGCGGCTCCGACGACGGCGGCCACGACCGCGAAGAAGAGCGCGCAGAAGAAGGCCCCCGTCGCTGGCGCGGGTCGGCGAACGAAGCAAGGCGGCGACGACGCGACCGTCGAGGGCATCCGCATCAGCCATCCCGACCGCGTGATCGACGCCAGCACCGGCATCACCAAGCTCGAGGTCGTCAACTACTACCTCGACGCGGCCCGGCTGATCCTGCCCCATCTCGTTCGGCGGCCGGTGTCGCTGGTGCGCGCGCCGACGGGCATTGCGGGCCATCTCGTCTTCCAGCGCCATGCCGGCACGCTGCGCATTCCCGAGCTGCGCGTGCTCGACCCGAAGATCGCCCCCGACCTCGACCCGATGATCGAGGTGGATTCCTTCCCGGCGCTGATCGGCGCTGCCCAGGCCAACGTGGTCGAGTTCCACACCTGGAACGCGACCACCCGCGACGCGGTGCGGCCCGATCGCATCGTCTTCGACCTCGATCCCGGCGAGGGCCTGGCGTGGAAGGCGATGCAGGAAGGCGCCGACCTGACGCGCTCGCTGCTCGACCAGCTCGGCCTCAAGAGCTTCCTGAAGACGAGCGGCGGCAAGGGCCTGCACGTCGTCGTGCCGATCACGCCCAAGGACGACTGGGACACGGTCAAGGCGCTCTCCAAGCGCATCGTCGAGCACATGGCCGAGACCATTCCCGAGCGCTTCGTCGCCAAGAGCGGGCCGAAGAACCGGGTCGGCAAGCTCTTCGTCGACTACCTGAGGAACGGTTTCGGCGCGACGACCGCATGCGCCTGGTCGGCGCGCGCCCGGCCCGGCCTGGGTGTCTCGGTGACCTGCGACTGGGACGAGCTGGGCCGGATCACGGGCGGCGCCCACTGGACGATCCGCAACGTCCACGAGCGCATCGAAGAGCGCGGCGACGCCTGGCGCGACTACGCGAAGACGAAGCAGACGACCGCGAAGGCGCTCAGGCTGCTCGGCGCGATCGACGCCGCGGCCTGAGCCGCGGTGTGATCACGGCGCGATCAGATGGCACTGACGTTGCCGGTCACCGGCAGCACGATGCCCGTGATGTAGCCGGAGCATGCCGGCGAGGCCAGGAACACGTAGGCCGGCGACAGCTCCTCGGGCTGCGCGGCCCGCTTCATCTGCGTGTCGCTGCCGAACTCGGCGACCTGCTTCGCAGGCGCGTCGGCCGGATTGAGCGGCGTCCATACCGGGCCGGGCGCGATGCAGTTGACGCGGATGCCCTTGTCGAGAAGGTTCTGCGCGAGCGCCTTGGTGAACGCGTGGATCGCTCCCTTGGTCGACGAGTAGTCGAGCAGCTTCGGGGCGCCTTCGAGGCCCGTCACCGAGCCGGTGTTGATGATCGACGCGCCCCGCTTCATGTGCGGCAGCGCGGCGCGCGCCATGCGGAAGTAGCCGAAGAAGTTGGTGCGGAAGGTCTCGTCGAGGCGCTCGTCGGTCACGTCCTCGATCGACTCGGCGTGCTCCTGGAACGCGGCGTTGTTGACGAGCACGTCGAGGCGGCCGAAGGTCTTCATCGCCTTCGCCACGAGCTGGGCGGCGAAGCGCGGCTGCTTCACGTCGCCCGAGACGAGCAGGCAGCGCCGACCCTCGGCCTCGATGCAGCGCTGCGTTTCCTTCGCGTCCTCGT
>JBDTJD010000236.1:0-2773 GCA_039935975.1 Caldimonas sp. | reverse complement strand
GCCTTCACGCTGGCGAGCAAGTACGAGGTCGTGCCGATCACGATCTACAACGAGTTCACCAACTACGCCAACTTCGCCCTCGCCGCGTCGCTTTCAATCGCGCTCGGCCTGGTGACGTGGGCCGTGCTGTTCGCGGCGCGCATGCTGGGCGCGGACGCGCGCACGACCTGATCGGGGACCTTTCGCCATGCGTGCCGCTGCCACCGTTCCGTCGCCGCTGCTCTTCGCCGTGACGCTCGTCGTCGCCCTTTTCATGCTCGTGCCGATGGGCGTCTCGGTTCTCGCCGGGCTGGTGATCAACTACAGCGCCGGCCTGAGGAGCGGCCTCACGTTGCGCTGGCTGGGCGAGGTGCTCGACGTGTACGGCGACACGGTCGGCGCGTCGCTGGCAATCGCCACGGCCTGCGTCGCCACGACGCTCGTCCTCGGCGTGCCGTGCGCCTACATGCTGGCGCGCAGCCGCTCGCGCGCCGCGCGCGCCTTCGAAGAGGTGCTGACGCTGCCGGTCGCCGTGCCCGGCCTCGCGACCGCGCTCGCGCTGATCCTCGTCTACGGGCAGATGTCGTCGTTCCGGCAGAGCTTCGCCTTCATCCTGGTCGGCCACATCGTGTTCACGCTGCCCTTCATGGTGCGAACGGTGGCCGCGGCGTTCCAGCGCAGCGAGCTGACCGCGCTCGAGGAGGCCGCGCGCACGCTCGGCGCGGGCTTCGTGCAGCGCTTCCTCGGCGTGCTCGTGCCGGCGGTGCTGCCGGCGATCGTCGCCGGCAGCCTGATGGTGTTCACGCTCTCGATCGGCGAGTTCAACCTCACCTGGATGCTGCACACCCCGCTCACGCGCACGCTGCCGGTCGGCCTTGCCGACAGCTACGCCTCGATGCGGATCGAGGTCGGCTCGGCCTACACGCTCGTCTTTCTCGCCGTGATCCTTCCCTCGCTGTGGGCCCTGCAAGGGCTCGCGGCGGTGATCCAGAAAAGGTACGGAAGCTGATGGAGCTCGAACGCACGCGCATCGAGATCGTCGACTGCGCCAAGACCTATCCCGACGGCACGCGCGGCCTCAAGCCGACGACGCTCACCGTCGAGCCCGGCGAGGTGATCGCGCTGCTTGGCCCGTCAGGCTGCGGCAAGACGACCCTGCTGCGCCTGCTCGCCGGACTGGAAGGCGCCGATCCGGGTGGCCGCATCCTCTTCGGCGGCCAGGACGTGACGGCGCGTCCGGTCGAGCGGCGCAACGTCGGCATGGTGTTCCAGAGCTACGCGCTCTTTCCGCAGATGACGGTCGCGGCCAACATCGGCTATGGCCTCAAGGTGCGCGGCGTCGGTGCCGCCGAGCGGCAGCGTGCGGTCGGCGAACTGGTCGACCTGGTGCGCCTCAACGGCCTCGAGAGCAAGCGTCCGGCCGAGCTGTCGGGCGGCCAGCGCCAGCGCGTCGCGCTCGCCCGCGCCGTCGCCGTGCGACCGCGCGTGTTGCTGCTCGACGAGCCGCTCGCCGCGCTCGATGCGAAGCTGAAGGAGTCGTTGCGCGACGAGCTCGCCGAGCTGCTGCGCAGCCTCGGCATCACGGCCGTCCACGTCACGCACGACCAGCACGAGGCCTTCGCCATCGCCGACCGGCTCGCGGTGATGCACGCCGGCGCCGTCGTCCAGGTCGGCGATGCCGAGTCGCTCTACCGCGCGCCGGCGCATGCCTTCGTCGCCGAGTTCCTCGGCCGCGTCAACCGGCTCGAGCGCGATGCCGACGCGCTGGCGCGTGGCATCGTCAAGATTGGCGGCGTCGAGTGGCCCTGCGTCTCGCACGGCGTCGCGACGGGCGTGCTGGTGAGGCCGGAGGACGTGCAGCTCAGCGAGCGCCGGCCCGACCGGGCCGCGGCGACGGTCCGCCATCGCACCTTCCTCGGCGAGCGCATTCACCTGCGCGTCGAGACCGCGGGCCAGCCGCCGCTCGTCGCCGACGTGCCACGCGACAGCCCGTTCGGGGTCGGCGACGAAGTCGGCCTCTGGATTGCGCCCGACCGCCTGATGGCCTCGATGGAGACGGCTCCGTGACCGCCCTCGCCGCGACCGCACCGACGCTGCTCGTGCAGCTCACCGACCTGCACATCCGCGCGCCCGGCCGGCTTGCCTATCGCCGCATCGATACCTCGCACTACTTCCGCGTCGCGGTCGATTCGGTGCTCGCGCTGCGCCAGAAGGCCGACGCGGTCGTCATCAGCGGTGACCTCACCGATTTCGGCCGTGCCGACGAGTACGCCTCGCTGGCTGCGCAGCTCGCGCCGTTCGAGGCCGCCGGGATCCCGGTCTACCTCATGCCCGGCAACCACGACGACCGGGCGGCGCTCCGGCACGCCTTCCCCGCGCATCGCTATCTGGTCGATGGCGGGCTAGATCCGTTCGTGCAGTACGCTGTCGATGTCGGCCCGCTGCGGCTGCTGGCGCTCGACACCTGCGTGCCGATGCGAAGCGCCGGCGCGCTCGACGCCGCTCGCCTCGGCTGGCTTGAGCGTGAGCTGGCGGCGAGCGGCGACCGGCCGGTCGTGATCGCGATGCACCATCCGCCGTTCCAGACCCTGATCGGCCACATGGACCGGATCGGGCTGCTCGCCGGCGGGCCGGAGCTCGAGGCGATCGTCGGCCGACATCGCAACGTCGAGCGTGTCATCTGCGGCCACCTGCATCGCGCCATCGACGTGCGCTTCGGCGGCACCATCGCCTCGACGGCGCCCGGGCCGGCGCACCAGGTCTGCCTCGACCTCGATCCAAACGCCGTCTCGGC
>JBDTJD010000235.1:0-4730 GCA_039935975.1 Caldimonas sp. | reverse complement strand
CGAGCGCGACCCGGTCGCCGCGCGCGACGCCCAGCCTTCTCAGCGCCGCGGCGAGTCGATCGGCGTCGCGGTCGAGCTCGCGGTAGCTGTAATCGCGCCGGGTTCCGTCGCTTCGCTCGTAGCGGATCGCGACGGCATCCGGCGTGTCCTGCGCCCAGCGCGCGCAGCAGACGTCGGCGATGTTGAATTGCTCGGGCACTGCCCAGCGGAAGCCGTCGTGCAGCGCCGCCCAGTCGTCGATCGGCTTCATGGTCTGACTCCTTGGACGGTCGCCCGTCATGCGGCGCGCGCCGGCACGCGCACGATCTCGCCGCTCACACGCCGGGTCGCGGCGATGGTCCGTGCGAGCGTGCCGGCGGCGACGATCGCAGGGAAGAAGAAGAACGAGTTGAGCAATCCGTCGAGCACCGCCATGACGACGATCGTCGCGAGAAGCAGCGGCATCGCCTCGGGCCGCCAGCCACTCGCGCGGGGCGCCTGCCAGGCGACGCGCAGCGCGGGCCACAGCAGCGACCCCAGCGCCAGGGCGAGCCCGACCAGGCCGAACTGGCCGAGAAGCAGCATCGACAGGCCCCACGGGCGCGTGCCTTTCGGACGCCACCAGTCCCAGGTCGCACTGCCGATCACCATGTTCTCGCGCGCATCGGCCAGCAGCTTCTGGTCCTGCGAGATGCGCCACGTGAAGGAACCGCGGCCCACCGATCGGAAGGCATCGACGACCTCGCGGCCGATGGCGGTGTCCCGGCCGATCCGCATCACCGGGACAACGCCGGAGATGTAGATCGCACCGCCGAGCCCCAGGCAGGCGAGCAGCGTGATCGCCGTCGCGCGCGGCCGCAGGAATCGCGACAGCGACAGGAAGGCCGCGCCGGCCGCGAGCATCGCCAGCGCACCGAGCGATTGCGCGGCCAGCGCCATCGCGACGACGATGGCCGCCGCGGCGCGGCGCGGAGCCGCGAGGCGATCGCCTCGGATCGCCACCGCCAGCCAGAGCGCGGCCAGCGCGCAAAGCGCGATCCAGATGCCGAACTGGTTGCCATCCTCGAAGAAGCCGAGCGGGCGAAAGCCGAGATAGCGAACTGCGCCATCGGTCGCCAGCGGATGGGGCTCGTAGACGCGGTCGTAGAGCATCGGGCCGAGCGCACCTTCGACGAGGCTGAACGGCAGGCAGGCGAGCGCCGACGCTGCCATTGCCAGCGCCAGCAGGCGCTGGCCCTCCGCGGTCGCGAAGTAGATCCTGCCGAGCATCCACGGCAGCCCCCAGCAGCCGAGGAGGTACAGGCTCGACAGCCAACCTGCCGGCCGCGCGGCTGCATCGGTGGCGAGCGCGTGCAGGGCAGATTGCACGACCGGCCAGGCGCACCATGCGGCGATCGGCAGGTCGACCCAGTGCAGGCGGAAGCGGCGCAGCGTCGCGCTGTCGAACGCCATGGCTCCGAGCATCGCCGCGGCGGGCGCGACCCAGGCCTTCGTGATCAGCATGTCGGACGGCACGGCGAGGCCGACGATCCAGTACGGGAACTGCGCCTGGGTCGAGCCGGGCGCGTAGTGGCCGACGGGCAGCAGCACCCAGCCGCCGAAAAATACAATCGCCACGGCAACGGCCGGCCGGCAGAAGCGAAACGGCAGCCACGCGAGCAGCGCGAAGGCGAGGAAAGCAATGTCGATGTTCAAGCGCGGGCCTAGGCGTCGCGCGCCGGGATCGGGTTGATGCTGGTCGACTTCGGCAATCCGCAACAGATGACGGGCATCGCCTGCTTCGCCACGGCAGCGGCGGCCTGCGGGCTCGCCGCACGGCGCGGCGGGCCCGTCTGGCGCGTGCTCGCCGTCGTCCAGGCCGCCTTCTGTCTGGAGATCGTCTTCAGCACGCGACACCGCGTGCACAACCTCATCGACGCGGCACTGCGCGAGCACGACTGGTACGTCGGGCGCACGCCGTGGCAGCTGGGAATGCTCGCGCTCGTTTCCGTTGTCTTCGCCGCCGGCGCGCCGTTCGCCTGGCGCCTCGCGCGCAGCGGCGGCCGGCCCGCGGCCGTGGCGATGGCCGCGAGCCTGGCCGTCTTGGCGCTGCTGTCGGTCGAGGCGGTGTCGCTGCATGCCATCGACGCGTGGATGTACGCGCGGATCGGGCCGCTGCTCGCTGAGGTCATCGGATGGCTCGCAGCGTCGCTGGTCGTGACCGTCGCGGCCCTCGTCGCGGCGCGGCGATGAGGGATGACTCGGTCATCGGCCGGTGCGAGGCTTTCCGAATGCGGCGAGCGTCTCGCCGGCGATGCGGCAGATGCGCCATTCGGGCATCACCGTCGCGCCCATGCGCTCGTAGAAGCGGATCGCGTCGGCGTTCCAGTCGAGCACGCTCCACTCGAAGCGTCCGTAGCCGCGCGTCGCCGCGAGGCGCGCGAGGTGCTCGAGCAGCGCCCGGCCGATGCCGAGGCCGCGCTGCTCGGGCTCGACGTACAGGTCTTCGAGATAGAGGCCCGGCAAGGCGAGGAAGGTCGAGAAGTTGGTGAAGAAGAGCGCGAAGGCGACGACCCGTCCTTCCCGCTCGGCGACCACCGACTCGACCACCGGGCGCGGCCCGAACAGGTGTGGCGCGAGCGTCTCGGACGTTGCGTGGACCAGATGCAACAGGCGCTCGTACTCGGCCAGGCCGCGGATCAGGCGGACGATCGCGTCGACATCGCGCGGCTCGGCCGGGCGCAACGCAAAAGCGGCCGGGGCACAGTCCGACGAAGTGGCGTCGCTCGACATGGCGCCGATTCTGGCACCGGCCCAGGGCGACACGTGTCGCTTCGCCGACAGGCCGCGGACGAGCCGCCGCTTACAGTTCGATCCGCGCCGAGCCTGTTGACTGCGTGTGACGAGAGTCCTGATGTCCGCTGAACCCTATCGCCCGAAACGCGCGCCGCGCAGTCGCTTCGTCGAGGTGCGCGGCCACGGCCTGCATCTCCTCGAATGGGGCGATGCGCGAATCGCAGACGACGCGCGACCGCCCCTCGTCATGCTCCACGGCTGGATGGACGTGGCCGCTTCGTTCCAGTTCGTCGTCGACGCGCTCGAGGAGGACCGCCACGTGCTCGCGCTCGACTGGCGCGGCTTCGGCGCGAGCGACACGCCGGTCGCCGACACCTATTACTTCACCGAGTACCTCGGCGACCTCGAGCTCGTCCTCGACGCCGTCTTCGGCGCCGAGCGCGCGCCGATCGACCTGCTCGGCCACAGCATGGGCGGCAACGTCGCCATGCTGTACTCGGGCGTGCGGCCGGAGAAGGTGCGCCGGCTCGTCAACCTCGAAGGCTTCGGCATGCCACGCTCGAAGCCGTCGCACGCGCCGGGCCGCATGGCGAAGTGGCTCGACGAGCTCAAGACGCCGATGCAGCTGCGGCCCTATGCCGACCTCGACGCCGTTGCCGCGCGCCTGACGAAGACCAACCCGCTGCTCCGGCCCGACCGGGCAGCCTGGCTCGCGCAGCATTGGTCGGGGCCGACCGGTCAAGGCGACGAACGCGCGCTTCTTGCCGACGCGAACCACAAGCGGATGAGCCCGATCCTGGCGCAGGTCGATGACTGGATCGAGTGCTACCGCCGGATCACGGCGCCCGTCCTGTGGGTCGAGGGAGACCGCAGCGACGTCAGCGTCTGGTGGGGCGACCGTTACACCAAGGCCGAGTTCCACGAGCGGCTGTCGGTCGTTGCCGACGTCGAGCGCCACATCGTTGGACCGGCGGGCCACATGCTCCATCACGACCGGCCCGAAGACATCGCCCGGCTGGTCGAGGCGTTCCTGTCAGAATCGCGCCCTTCGCCGAGCACGCCGCCACGACCCTGATCCGGGGCCGCGCCCGCCGCCGGCGCCACCGCCAGAAACGAGTGACCCCCCATGGACGTCGAACACATCAATGCCATCGGCAACCGCCTTGCCGACCTGTCCCGGCGGACGGACGACCTTCGGGGGTATCTTTGACTACGACCGCAAAGCGCTGCGGCTGAACGAGGTCAACGCCGCCCTCGAGAACCCCAAGGTCTGGGACGAGCCGAAGCGGGCCCAGGAGCTCGGGCGCGAGAAGCGCACGCTCGAGGTCGTGGTCGAGACGATCGACCACCTCACCTCCAACCTCGCCGACAACAGCGAGCTCTACGAGATGTCGAAGGACGAGTCCGACTTCGACGGGCTGGTCGCGATCGACGCCGATGCCGCCAAGCTCGAGACCTCGATCGCCGAGCTCGAGTTCCGGCGCATGTTCAACAACCCGCTCGATCCGAGCAACTGCTTCATCGACATCCAGGCGGGCGCCGGCGGCACCGAGGCCTGCGACTGGGCGGCGATGCTGCTGCGCCAGTACCTGAAGTACTGCGAGAAGAAGGGCTTCAAGACCGAGGTCATGGAAGAGACCGCCGGCGACGTCGCCGGCATTCGCAGCGCGACGATCAAGGTCGAGGGCGAGTACGCATTCGGCTTGCTGCGCACCGAGACCGGCGTGCATCGGCTCGTCAGGAAGAGCCCGTTCGACTCGGCCGGCGGCCGGCACACGAGCTTCGCGAGCCTCTTCGTCTACCCGGAGGTCGACGACTCGATCGAGATCGAGATCAATCCGGCCGACGTGCGCACCGACACCTTCCGCGCCTCGGGCGCGGGCGGCCAGCACATCAACAAGACCGACTCGGCGGTGCGCCTGACGCACATCCCGACCAACATCGTCGTCCAGTGCCAGAACGACCGCTCGCAGCAC
>JBDTJD010000234.1:0-6448 GCA_039935975.1 Caldimonas sp. | reverse complement strand
TCGCTCAAGGAGACGATCCGCGGCTTCAAGATGATCGTCAACGGCGAGTGCGATTCGCTCCCCGAGCAGGCGTTCTACATGGTCGGCGGCATCGACGAGGCCTTCGAGAAGGCCAAGACGCTGAAGTAGGCCGGCCACGCACCAAGGAACTCGATATGGCCACCTTGCAAGTCGACGTCGTCTCCGCCGAAGAGCAGATCTTCTCGGGCGAGGCGAAGTTCGTCGCGCTGCCGGGCGAGATGGGCGAGCTCGGCATCTATCCGCGCCACACGCCGCTCATCACGCGCATCAAGCCGGGGGCGGTGCGCATCATTCGCGCCGACAACGACGAGGAGGAGTTCGTCTTCGTCGCCGGCGGCATCCTCGAGATCCAGCCCGGCTCGGTGACGGTACTCGCCGACACCGCGATCCGCGGCAAGGACCTCGACGAGGCCAAGGCCAACGAGGCCAAGCAGGCCGCCGAGGACGCGATGAAGAACGCCAAGAGCGACATCGATTTCGCCAAGGCGCAGGGCGAGTTCGCGACGATGGCCGCGCAGATCGCGGCGCTGCGCAAGTACCGCAAGAAGTGATGTGCTGACGCGTGTCACGCCGACACGCAGCCCGCCCGGCGCGAGCCCGGCGGGCTTCGTTTTTGTCGGCGCCGCATCGGCCCGGCGCGGCTGGAGGATCGGCTGATGGAGCATCTCCTCGTCGGCCTCGTCGAGCGCCACTGGCTGACGCTGCACGGCATCGTCGTCGCCTTCGGCCTCGTCGTCTACGTCGGTGCGGCGAGGGCCCTGCCGCAACGTCGTGATCCCTCGGCGGCAATCGCCTGGGTGGTCGCCCTCGCGCTGCTGCCCTACCTCGTGATTCCGCTCTACCTGATGTTCGGCAGCCGCAAGCTGCGCATGCGCGACACGCCCGAGCTCCTTCCGCCTCCGCTCGACCCGCGGGTGACCGACGAGATCGACGCGCCCTCGCTCTGGGCGCGCCGGCTCGGGCGCTCGATGGGCCTGGCCGCCGCCACGCCCTACGAGGCGCTCGTGATCCACGAGGACGGCGCCGCCGCGCGCCGCGCTGCGCTCGACATCATCGCCGGCGCCGAGCGCACGCTCGACGTCTGCACCTTCATCCTCGCCCGCGACCGGCTCGGCGACGAGATCGCCGCCGCCCTCAAGGCGCGGGTCGCGCAGGGCGTGCGCGTGCGCCTGCTGGTAGACGGCATCGGCGCCTGGCTCGGCGGCAGGCTCGACGTCGCGGCCCTGCGCAGCGCGGGCGTCGAGGTCGTCAAGTTCGTGCCGCCCTTTCGCTCGATCCTGCGCGGGCGAGCCAACCTGCGCAACCACCGCAAGATGCTCATCGCCGACGCCGGTCGACTCTGGTGCGGCGGGCGCAATTTCGCCGCCGAGTATTTCGAAGGCGATCCGCGGCGCGAAGGCGGCGCGGTGTGGCGCGACCTGAGCTTCGACCTGCGCGGCGAGATCGCGCTGCGCGCCTGCGAGCAGTTCGAGAAGGACTGGGCCTATGCCCGCCGAGTCCCGACCGAGGACACGTGCGTCATCTCGCCAGACATCGCGCCGTTGGCCGTGCCGCTCGCCCAGCTCGTGCCGAGCGGGCCGGAACAGATCGACGACACCGTGCAGGCGCTGCTGGTCTCCGGCTGCTTCATGGCGCGTCGGCGGATCGTCGCGGTGACGCCGTACTTCATTCCCGATGCGACGCTGCTGATGGCGTTGACGCTCGCCGCCCGCCGCGGTGTCACCGTCGACATCGTGCTGCCGCACCGCTCCAACCACCACCTGGCCGACGTCGCCCGCCATCGGCCGCTGCGCGATCTGGCGGCGGCCGGCGCGAACGTGTGGTCGGTGCCGCACATGCTGCATGCGAAGGCCGTCGTCGTCGACGATCAGCTCGCCCTGGCCGGCTCGGCCAACCTCGATCTGCGCAGCCTCTTCCTGAACTACGAGATGATGATCGCGTTCTACGAGCCCGCCGACGTGCGCCGATTCGCCGCGTGGATCGACAACGAGCGTCGCATGGCGACCCGCTTTCACCCGCGCGAGCCGACGCTGCTGCGCGACCTCGCCGAAGGTCTTCTTCTCTGGCTCGCTTTCCAGCTCTGAACGCTGGCCGACCTTAGTCGAGGCTTCGCAGGGCCGCGTTCACGATCGCCTCGGCATCGACCTCGAAGTGGCGGCGCAGGGCCGCGCGTGTGTCGCTGCGGCCGAAGCCGTCGGTGCCGAGCGTGACGCAGCGTCGCCCCGAGGGCAGGAAGGCGCGGATCTGCTCGGGCACCGCGCGCACATAGTCGGTGGCGATGACGATCGGTCCGCGCGTCGGCCCGAGTTGCTCGCCGACATGGCTGCGCACGACGCTCGTCGCGCCGCGCCGCCACGCCTTCTCGGCGGCGACGCCGGCGCGCGCCAGCTCGCTGAAGCTCGTGACGCTCCAGACCGTCGCTGCCACGCCGTGCTGCGCCTCGAGGAGGTCGGCGGCCTTGATCACCTCGCCCAGGATGGCGCCCGAGCCGAGCAGCTGCACCTGGCGCGGCGAGTCGCTGCGCGGCTCGCGGAAGCGGTACATGCCGCGCAGCACATGCTCGTGCGCCTCAGCCGGAAGGGAAGGCTGGGCGACGTTCTCGTTCATCGCCGTCACGTAGTAGAAGACGTCCTGCTGCTCGACCAGCATCTCGCGCATGCCGCGATCGAGGATGACGGCGAGCTCGCCCGCGAACGCCGGGTCGTAGGCCTTGCAGTTCGGCACGGTCGCGGCGACCAGATGGCTGGTGCCGTCCTGGTGCTGCAGGCCTTCGCCCGAGAGCGTCGTGCGGCCCGCGGTCGCACCGATCAGGAAGCCGCGCGCGCGCTGGTCGGCGGCGGCCCAGATCAGGTCGCCGACGCGCTGGAAGCCGAACATCGAGTAATAGATGTAGAACGGCAGCATCGCCAGGCCGTGCGTCGAGTACGAGGTGGCAGCGGCCGTCCACGACGAGATCGCGCCGGCCTCGGTGATGCCTTCCTCGAGGATCTGGCCGCCGCGCTCCTCGCGGTACGAGAGGATCGAGCCCGAGTCCTCGGGCTGGTAGAGCTGGCCGAAGGGCGCGTAGATGCCGACCTGGCGGAACAGGCTCGCCATGCCGAAGGTGCGCGCCTCGTCGGCGACGATGGGCACGACGCGCGGGCCGAGCACCGGATCCTTGAGCAGGTTGCCGAGGAGGCGCACGAAGGCCATCGTCGTGCTCATCTCCTTGCCTTCGGCCTGCAGGGCAAAGGCCGAGGTCGTCTCGAGCGCGGGCACCGAGAGCGGCGCGCAGTCGCTCCGCCGGGCCGGCAGCGCGCCGCCGAGGGCGCGGCGGCGGCTCATCAGGTACTTCAGCTCGGCGCTGTCGTCGGCCGGCTTGTAGAAGGCGAGCGATTGCGTGTCGGCATCGCTCATCGGCAGCGCGAAGCGGTCGCGGAAGGCGATCAGGCCGGCGCTGTCGAGCTTCTTGGCCGAGTGCGTCGTCATCCGGCCCTGTGCCGCCCCGCCCATCGCGTAGCCCTTCATCGTCTTGGCGAGCACGACGGTGGGCTGGCCGGCGTGGGCGACGGCGGCGGCGAAGGCAGCGTGGATCTTCACCGCGTCGTGGCCGCCGCGACGCAGCCGGTCGATGTCCTCGTCGCGAAGGTCGGCGACGAGCGCCTTCAACGCCTCGTTCTGGCCGAAAAAGACTTCGCGGTTGAACGCGCCATCCTTGGCCGAGAGCGTCTGGAACTGGCCGTCGACGGTGTGTGCGAAGGCGCGCATCAGGGCGTGGCCATGGTCGCGCGCGAAGAGTACGTCCCAGTCGGAGCTCCAGAGGCACTTGACGACGTGCCAGCCCGCGCCCGCGAACAGCGACTCGAGCTCGTCGACGATCCGGCCGTTGCCGCGCACCGGGCCGTCGAGGCGCTGCAGGTTGCAGTTGATGACGAAGGTGCAGTTGTCGAGCTGCTCGCGAGCAGCCAGCGAAAGCGCGGCGATCGACTCGGGCTCGTCCATCTCGCCGTCGCCGAAGAAGCCCCAGACGCGTCGCTGCATCGGGCCGGAGGCGGCCGGCAGCAGGCCGCGGTGCTCGAGGTAGCGCATGAAGCGCGCCTGGTAGATCGCGTTGATCGGGCCGATGCCCATGGAGCCGGTCGGGAACTGCCAGAAGTCGGGCATCAGCTGCGGATGCGGGTACGACGTGAGGCCGCGCGCGCCGGCCGCGGGAGCGATGAGCTCCTGGCGGTAGTGGGCGAGGTCTTCGGCCCTGAGCCGACCCTCGAGGAAGGCTCGGGCGTAGACACCCGGCGCCGAGTGCGGCTGGAAGAAGACGAGATCGCCGAGCGCGCTGTCATCGTCGCTGCGCGCACGAAAGAAATGGTTGAAGCCGACCTCGAACAGGTCGGCGGCCGATGCGTAGCTCGCGATGTGGCCGCCCAGCTCGGCGGAGCCGCCGCTCTCGACACGGTTGGCGCGCATCACCATCGCCAGCGCGTTCCAGCGCATCAGCGCGGCGAGCCGTTGCTCCATCGCGAGGTCGCCCGGGAAGGGCGTCTGCGATTCGAGTGCGATCGTGTTGACGTACGGCGTGATCAGCGACGGCTGCCAGTTCAGGCCGCGCCGGCGCGCGTGCGCGAGCAGGGCGTCGAGCAGGAAGCGGGCACGTTCGGGACCGTGCGCCCGGGCCAGCGCGTCGAGCGCCTCGCACCACTCGGCGGTCTCGGCCGGATCGACGTCGGCGCCGCTTCGGCCGAGGAGGGCGGCAATGTGGGCGGAAAGCGAGAGATCGGTCATGCGGAGATTCTGACCCGCGCGTGGCGCGGGCTCACGCGCGATCGTCGTCGAAGTGCGTCAGCAGCTCGCCGGCGAGCGGCGTCGGCTCGATCAGCCCGCCCGCGTCGGCGACCTGTGCGCCGTTGACCCACACGCCGTGCACGCCCACGGCATCGGTCGTGAGGCGGGCGGCGCCGGCGGGGAGGTCGTTCACACGCCGCTTGGGGCCGCGCGCAACCGTCTGCGGATCGAACAGCAGCAAATCGGCTGCGAAGCCGGTGCGGATCGTGCCGCGGCCCTGCAGGCCGAGCACGCCCGCCGGATGCGAGGTCACACGGCGCACGGCCTCGGCCAGGCTCATCGCGCCGAGCTCGCGCGACCAGTGGCCAAGCAGGTGCAGGCCGAAGCCGGCGTCGTTGAAGAAGGTGAGATGCGCGCCCGCGTCGCTCAGGCTGACGACGCTGTCGGGGTGATTGAGCATGCGGCCGACCGCGCGCTCGTCGCTGTTGAGAAGCTGCGCGGTGAAGACGGTGCGCAGGTCCTCGTCGACGGCCAGGTCGAGCATCGTGTCGAGCGGATCGCGGCCTTCGTCGTGCGCGATCTCGGCGATGCTCCTCTGCTCGTGGCGCGCGTTCTCGGCGCGCGCGACCTCGACGACGTGGACCTTGTCCCATTCGCTGTTGAAGAGGCGAAACGTCGTCGGCGTGCGCAGCTCGGCGCGCACGGCGTCGCGAAACGCCGGATCGGCGAGGACGCGCTTCAGCGCCTCGCCCGACAGGCCGAGCGCCGGCTGCCAGCTCACGAGACCCTCGACCGGATACGGCGAGGCGAGCGTGAAGTCCATCGTCAGCGGGCAGCACGAGACCTGGCCGAGCAGGCGATGCCCGCGCGCGTTGGCGGCGGCGATCGCATCGAGGTCGGCGAAAACGGCATCCGGGTTGACGCTGTTGTGGAGCAGCGCCGCGACCATCACCGGCCGTCCGCTGGCCGCGGCGAGCGACTCCAGGAAGGGCATCGGCGTGTGCCCGCCCTTGGTCAGCATGTAGACGCCGCGACCGCCTTCGCCCATCGCGCCGACGAGCGCCGCCATCTCCGCCTCCGACGCGAGCCGCGACGGCATCGGCAGTCCGCCCTCGCCGTTGTGGGCCGGACTCGTGCTGCTCGCGAAGCCGACCGCGCCATGTGCCATCGCCTCGCGCACGAGTGCCTGCATCTGCCGGATCTCCTCGGGCGTCGCGCCCCGCTTCGCGGCGTCGACGCCCATCACGTAGGTGCGCACCGACGAGTGGCCGACGTAGGCCGCCACGTTGACCGCGCTGCCGCGCGCCTTCAGCTGCGCCATGTATTGCGGGAAGGTCTCGAAGCCCCAGTCGATGCCCGCGCGCAGCGCATCGATCGACATGCCCTCGACCTGGGTGAGATTTCTCATCGTCAGCTCGCGGTCTGCCGGTCGGCACGGCGCGATCGTGAAGCCGCAGTTGCCGATCACCGCCGTCGTCACGCCGAGCGCGGGCGAAGGCCGCACCGTCGGATCCCAGGTGATCTGGGCGTCGAAGTGGGTGTGGCTGTCGACGATGCCGGGCATCAGCGCCAGGCCGCCGGCGTCGACCGTGCGCGCGGCCGAGATCTCCAGATGCGGGCCGACGTCGACGATCCGGCCGGCGTCGACGGCGACATCGCCGCGCACCGG
>JBDTJD010000233.1:0-3568 GCA_039935975.1 Caldimonas sp. | reverse complement strand
CGTGCGGTCGTTGGTGAAGTAGTTGAAGTGCGAGACCTTGCCGCCCTTGTCGAGCAGGAAGCGGGCGCCGCTGCCGGTGGCGGTCTTGGCGCGCGGCGCGCCGCCATACATCGATCGCGTCTGCACGACGAGGTCGTTGTCGGTCCAGTAGAAGGCGTCGGAGAGGAGCGTCTTGACCCACGAGCCGATCGAGTCGCCGTCCATGTCGCCGGCGATCACGCGCAGGTCGCCGGGAATCGTCTCGGCGCTACCGTTGAGCCAGGCGACGACAGGGCTGTCGGGCGTCATCGCTTCGAGGCCGGGCATCTCGGCGGGCGACGCGCGGCGCAGCGCGACCTCGTGCAGGAAGTCGACGACCTCGGGAACGACCGGGATGCTCGCCAGCTCGAGGCACCAGTTGAGGATCGACAGGTACGCGTCGAGCCGCTTCGACGCGAGCAGCGTGCCGCGCGCCGGACAGGCGACGCGGACGATCCGCTCGATGCGGATGCCCTTCCTCTGCGCCTCCGTGACGAGGGCGCGCAGGTCGCTGCGGTGCTGCGCATAGGCGTCGCCGGCGAAGAGCGCGAGCACGTCGTTCGTGAGCGGCCCGCCGCCGCAGGCACGCGCCAGCACCTCGGCGACGAGGCCGCCGCGCGAATGGGTGACGAGGTGCACGCGCGCGCCGGCCGGCAGCGAGCGCACGAAGTTCAGCGCGTTGCCGATCGGGCTCGTGCCGAGGGTCGGGTGGTCGAGGCCGTAGACGCGATCGCCATAGCTCGCGAAGAGCTGGCGCACGACATCGGCGTGCAGTGTCCAGAGCTTGGAGAAGGTGCCGACGGTGTCCGAGAACGTGCCGTGGACGAAGACCAGCATCGGCCCGCCGTCGGCCGCCGCCGGCACCTCGGCGAGCAGCCGGCCGCTGCCCTTGAGCGGCTCGAGCGCGTCGGCAGACAGGCGGTACACGCCCGCCTCGACCTTGCCGTCGACCTTCCTCGTCACCGCCGCCGCGGCCATCTTGGCCGCCGGGTCCTTCACGAGGTTGCCGAGCACGCTGAAGTGGCTGAGCAGCACCTGGCCCAGCCAGCCGCGGGTCGCTCCGCGCGTCGCCTGCGATTCGATGCCGGGCCAGCCGAGCTGCGCCGGCACGACGACTTCGCTCGACTGCGCGCCGCGTGTCGCGATCGCACTGCGCGTCGCGGTCGCGTTCTGCGCCAGCATCAGGTCGCGGGCATCGGCGGGATGGAGCACGAGCGTCGGCCCGTTCGCGACCTGGAGGACGACGACGTCCTCGCCCGGCCGCGCCGTCACCCGCACCGGCTCGCCGCCATCGCGCTGCGTGCCGACGCGCACCGAGGCCTTGGCGCTGCCGCGCGTCGCCGCGCGCGCGGCCGGCGTGGGCTCGCTCTGCCCGGGAATGACGAAGGTGATGTCGTTGCTGGCGCTGGCCATTCCCGCTCCTCGGTGCGATGCGCGCAAGACGACGCGCGGGTGGCTGAAGAATCAGACCTTGAACGGGGTCTCGGCCAGGAACCTGCCGGCGCTGCCGAGCGTGAACAGGTTCGGCGTCTGGCTCGCCGGCATGCGCGCCTTGATGCGCGCGTGCAGGTTGGCATAGTTTCCCGTGAACGCGCCCTGGTTCCAGACCTTCAGCAGCTGCTCGGTGAAGGCGCCGTTGTGCTCGCCGTCCATCGAGGTCTGGTTGTCCTGGCAGCCGGAGATCAGGATCAGCGAGGCGTCGAACTTGCTGGCGATGGCCGAGAGCCGCCCGCTCGCCGCCACCTGCGCGAGCGCGTTGTCGGGATCGACGACCGGCTTGCCGGCCGCGGCGGCGACGTCCTTCTGGATCTTGTCGTAGAACGCCTGGTGCTCGCGGTAGGTGCGCATCGCCACCGCATCGGGCATGTTCTTCGGCCGCTGCGTCGGGGTCGTGGTCGGCGGGAAGATCGCCTCGCGGGTCACCGTGCCGCTGTGGCAGCTGTCGGAGAGGACGAGGACGCGCACGCCCTTCTTGAACTTGCCGAGCTCGAAGTAGAGCTCGTCGTCGATCAGCTGGCCGTCGTAGAGGCACCAGGTCTCGTCCTTCTTGTCGTCCTCGTCACCGTTGACGTCGGGCACCTGGCCGCCGTGGCCGGAGTAGGTGAGGAAGAAGAAGTCGCCGGAGGCCAGCGACTTGGCCGCGCCGCGCATCGTCGCGAGCATCGCGGTGCGCGTCGCCTTCTTGGTGAGCAGCACGGTCGGCTTCATGCCTTGCTTCCTGGCGATCGCGGCCATGTCGTTGGCGTCGAACTCGCAGGCCGCGAGCGGCCCGTCCCAGCCGCCGTAGGCGGCGCCGCTGACGCCGTTCAGCCCCAAGTGCAGCGAGATCGCGCGGACCTTCGCGCCTGCCGTGGCTGATACCTTCTTGGCCATGTCGTCTCTCCGAGGTGAATGAAGTTCACCGGACCGCGCGGATCATCGGCGCGGCCGGCCGCCGATGCAAGCGTCGGCGCCCGATTGCAGCACCGGGCCCGTCGATGCGGCAACCCTCGGACGATGGATGTCGCGACACGACGCTTGGCCGCACTCACCGCAGATCCGCTAAGGCGAGAGCTCGCGCGTATCGATCCACTCGACCTCGCCGCCCGACGAGCGCACCGCGTCGACGAGATGGCGCGTGCCGCCGGGGCCATCGCCGCCGCCGCCGTTCCACAGGCAGATGCAGCGCAGCCGCTCGGCGCCAAAGCCGAGCGCGGTCTCGAGCAGCCAGCGATTGGCACGTGCGAACGGGTCGTCGTCCGCCGCGAGCGCGCCGAGCACCTCGGGCGCCTCGCGTGGCGGAACGCCGAGCCGCGCGACGACCGCGCGAAAGCGCGCATGCCACTGCGCGCCGTCCTGCGACGGCAGAAGCGACTGCGCGACGAACTCGGGCTCGGCCAGCGGCAGCATCAGCCGCAAGGGAACGTCGCGTGCGAGGCAGGCTTCGGCGAACAGCACGTCGCCGCCGGCCGCGCCCTGCGTCAGGGCGAGATCGGGCGGGCCTGCGTCGATCGCGTCGAGCGCCGCGGCGATGCGCCGTGCCGCTGCCGGGACGAGCTCGGGCGGAAAGCGTGGCAACGTCCGGCCGGGCGCATCGACCATGTGGCCGGTGAAGAGGATCACGAGCCGCGGGATGCTCGCCGCGCTGTCGTCGACCGCGCTCATCGGCGCTCGATGATCACCGGCACGATGCCGAGCGTGCCGCGCACGCGAGTCGCTGCGCCTTCGGCGTCGTCGCGGCTCGCGTACGGGCCGGCCTGGACGCGAAAGAGCGTGGTGTCGGCAAAGGTCGCGAGCAGCGGCACGAGCCAGCCGGCGTCGCCGTCGCTGCCGACGCGGCGCTGGAAGCTCTGCGCGCCCTCGCGCTCGCGAAAGGCGCCGAGCTGGATCCAGAAGCCGTGCGTGGCGTCGGCCGACGGGCGCACCGTGGGCGCCGGGTCGAACGCCGTCGGGGTCGACGACACCGTCGACGCGAGCGCGAGGTCGCTCGCCGCGATCGGCGCATCGTCACGCACGGGCGAGGCGATCGGCGCGGGCACCGGCGTTGGCACGGGGGCGGGAGCGGCAGCGG
>JBDTJD010000232.1:0-3565 GCA_039935975.1 Caldimonas sp. | reverse complement strand
GCGTGTGGACGTCGCCGCCGCCGAGCTCCTCGGCCGTGACGATCTCGCCGATCGCGGCCTTCACGAGCGGCGGGCCGCCGAGGAAGATGGTGCCCTGGTTCTTGACGATCACGGTCTCGTCGCTCATTGCCGGCACGTAGGCACCGCCCGCGGTGCACGAGCCCATCACGACCGCGATCTGGGCGATGCCCTGCGCGCTCATGTTGGCCTGGTTGAAGAAGATCCGGCCGAAGTGCTCGCGGTCGGGAAAGACGTCGTCCTGCCTCGGCAGGAAGGCGCCGCCCGAGTCGACGAGGTAGATGCACGGCAGCCGGTTCTGCAGCGCGATCTCCTGCGCCCTCAGATGCTTCTTGACCGTCATCGGGTAGTAGGTGCCGCCCTTCACCGTCGCGTCGTTGGCGACGATCATGCATTCCTGGCCGTGGACACGGCCGATGCCGGCGATCATTCCCGCGGCAGGAGCTTCGCCGTCGTACATGCCCCAGGCCGCGAGCTGGCCGATCTCGAGGAACGGCGAGCCGGCGTCGAGCAGGCCGTCGACGCGCTCGCGCGGCAGCAGCTTGCCGCGCGCGGCGTGGCGCTCGCGCGACTTCGCGTCGCCGCCGAGGGCAATCTGCGCCGCCTTCACGCGCAGGTCGTCGACCTGTGCGCGAAGCGATGCGGCATTGCTTCGGAATTCCTCGGATCGCGTGTCGATCCGCGATGAGATCGCGGGCATGGTCTGCTTTCGCCTTGTCGTGTCTCCGGATCGCGAGCTTAACGGCTGCCGGCAGCGATCCGCCTTGTAGGTCGCGGCCGACGCCGCATCGGCCGAACCGGCGGGGCAGGCACGACGCTGTCCGACTTCACCCGGCAACGCGCTTCGCTACGGTCGGAGTCATGGCCATGTCATCGGATGTGTCCACGTCATCACAGCAACGGAGCAAGCATGAACGACGCAAAGACATACCCCGCCACGACCGCCCACGACGCCTACTGGAGAGAAAACTTCCGCGCCCGTCCCTACATCGGCAAGGCGGATCTGTACGACGACTTCGGGCCGGCTTACGCCTACGGCGTCGATTCCTTCAATCGCCATGACGTCAGCCGGTTCGACGAGGTCGAGTCCGACCTGTCGCGCGACTGGGACAAGTTCAAGGGCAAGTCGAAGCTCACGTGGGAGCGCGCGAAGGACGCCGTACGCGACGCCTGGGACCGCATGACCGACTGATCGGTTCGGGTCGCGAGCACCCAGGGGCGCCCAGGCGCCCCTTTTTCATGCAGGGCTGGTACTCGTCAGCGGTCGAACGCCGGCCGCTTCGGGTCGAAGGTCCAGCCGGGGATCAGGTACTGCATCGACGTCGCATCGTCGCGCGCGCCCAGGCCGTGCTGGCGATAGAGCTGGTGCGCCTTCTCGACCTCGACCATGTCGAGCTCGACGCCGAGGCCGGGCTGCTTCGGCACGTCGACGAGGCCGCCCTTGATCACGAGCGGATTCTTCGTGAGGCGCTGGCCGTCCTGCCAGATCCAGTGAGTGTCGATCGCCGTCACGCGTCCCGGCGCGGCGGCACCGACGTGGGTGAACATGGCGAGCGAGACATCGAAGTGGTTGTTCGAATGCGAGCCCCAGGTAAGGCCCCAGTCGCGACAGGTCTGGGCAACCCGCACCGAGCCGGCCATCGTCCAGAAGTGCGGGTCGGCGAGCGGGATGTCGACCGACTGCAGCGCCAGGGCGTGGGCCAGCTGGCGCCAGTCGGTGGCGATCATGTTGGTCGCCGTCGGCAGGCCGGTGGCGCGCCGGAACTCAGCCATCACCTCGCGGCCTGAAAAGCCTTCTTCCGCGCCGCACGGGTCTTCGGCATAGGCGACGACGCCGCGCATGTCGCGCATCAGGCGGATCGCATCCTTCCGCAGCCAGCCGCCGTTCGGATCGAGGGTGACGCGCGCGGCGGGGAAGCGCTCGTGCAGCGCCCGGATCGCGTCGATCTCCGCCTCGGCGCGCAGCACGCCACCCTTCAGCTTGAAGTCGTTGAAGCCGTAGCGCGCGTGCGCCGCCTCGGCGAGGCGGACGATCGCCTCGGGGCTCAGCGCCTTCTCGTGACGAAGGCGTGACCAGTCGTCGGCAGCCTCGGGCTCGCTCGCGTACGGCAGATCGGTCTTCGCCCTGTCGCCGACGTAGAAGAGGTAGCCGAGCATCTCGACCTGCTCTCGCTGCTGGCCTTCGCCGAGCAGAGCGGCAACGGGTACGCCGAGGTGCTGGCCGAGCAGGTCGAGCAGCGCCGACTCGATCGCGGTAGCGGCATGGATCGTCGTGCGCAGGTCGAAGGTCTGCAGCCCGCGTCCGCCCGAATCGCGGTCGGCAAAGGTGCGCTGGACCGTCTGCACCAGCCGCTGCTGCGAGCCGAGGGGCTGGCCGACGACGAGCTCGCGCGCATCCTCGAGCGTCTGGCGGATCTTCTCGCCGCCGGGCACCTCGCCGACGCCGTTGCGCCCTGCGCTGTCGGTGAGGACGAGCAGATTGCGCGTGAAGAACGGTCCGTGCGCGCCGCTCAGGTTGAGCAGCATGCTGTCACGGCCGGCGACGGGAATGACCCGAAGCGTCGTGACGACGGGGGTCGGTGGGGACGTCACGGCGCGATGCCGGCGCGTACGTGCGGGCTGTCAGACATCTACATGGTCTCGGCGTAGAGCTCGCGGCCGATCAGCATGCGCCGGATCTCGCTTGTGCCCGCGCCGATCTCATAGAGCTTGGCGTCGCGCCAGAGCCGTCCGACCGGGTACTCGTTGGTGTAGCCGACGCCGCCGAGCGCCTGGATCGCCTCGCCCGCCATCCAGGTCGCCTTCTCCGCCGAATAGAGGATGGCGCCGGCCGCATCCTTGCGCAGGGCGCGCGAGTGCCCGCCCCGGTCGCACGCCTGGCCGACCGCGTAGACGTAGGCGCGTGACGCCGACCACGTCGTGTACAGGTCGGCGACCTTGCCCTGCATCAGCTGGAACTCGCCGATCGACTGGCCGAACTGCTTCCTCTCGTGCACGAAGGGCAGGACGGCGTCCATGCACGCGGCCATGATGCCGAGCGGCCCGCCCGAGAGCACGGCGCGCTCGTAGTCGAGGCCGCTCATCAGCACCTTGACGCCGCCGCCTTCCGCGCCGAGGACGTTCTCTGCCGGGATCTCGCAGTCCTGGAAGAAGATGGGCCAGGTGTTCGAGCCGCGCATGCCGAGCTTGTCGAGCTTCGTGCCGTACGACAACCCCTTGGTGCCCTTCTCGACGATGAAGGCGGTCATGCCACCGGCGCCCTTCTCCGGCGCGGTCTTGGCGTAGACGATCATCGTGTCGGCATCGCCGCCGTTGGTGATCCACATCTTGGAGCCGTTGAGGACGTAGCGGTCGCCTTTGAGCTCGGCGCGTTGGGCCTGCACGGCATGACGGTGAAGGAGGAATACGGCGGCAGCGACCTCGGCTACCTCGCCCACATCGTCGCGATGGAGGAGGTCTCTCGCGCGTCGGCCTCGGTGGGCCTGTCGTACGGGGCGCATTCGAACCTCGCCGTCAACCAGCTCCACCGCAACGGCAGCGAGGCGCA
>JBDTJD010000231.1:0-3683 GCA_039935975.1 Caldimonas sp. | reverse complement strand
ATGGGGTGAGGGCAGAAGGACTCGAACCTTGCCGAGACGACCCGTGAAACCGATGAGTCACGTGGCCTTGCAATCGTCTCCGTGAGTTAGCCGGTCCTTCGTCCGCGGTCGTCCGTCCAGAGCCGGCCGGGTCGGCTGCGCCGTGGCAAAACTTTGCCACGCGCTCGAAGCTCAATCCGTTGGCCGGCAGGCGCTCGGCTCGGTGCTCCGGTACGGCTCCGTCAGCTCGCCATCGGGCGTGTAAATCCCAGCGTGTACTGCCGCCTGGAACAGCTTGTCGATTGGGAGTTGGGTCAGTGCGAGCAGGGCACGACGACGCTCCCGCGTATCCTCATCGAGGCCCGGCGCCTCGGGGTTGAGGACATTCGGTTTCGTTCCGTTCGCGCTCATAGGGACATTGTGGGGCGGAAGACACCGACCACGCAAGCAGGATTTCTAACCGCGATCTGCACGTGGCTCCGACGATAGATGCCCGCGCCGTCAAACGCCGGGCCACCCTCGACGAAGCCACAGCGAACGGTGTCATGGATCTTGCCGCGATTCGCTTCCATCCAGTCCAGGTAGAAGTTCATCACCGCACAGTCTCGGCGACGCAGCAACTTGTCCGGGGTCGCGCCAGCGTTCTGCGGAACCACTGTCCCCTGCGCCTCATGGAGCTTGTGAAGCCCTTCGAAGGCGTAGGGCAGCTCGTCCGCGAACCGAGAGTCCATCAGGTCGAAGCACCGGCCGAGCTGCAAGATCGCCCCGACGATCGCGGGCGTCTTCACCTTGCCGCGGTGTTGCTGGTCGTGCGCGAACTGGAGCGCGCGGTCGGCGCCGTACTCCCAGAAGTAGATCCCCTCCCCGAGCCAGTCATAGTCGTTCTGGCTCTTCTTGAAGGGCTCACCGCGCAGCAGGTGCTTGACGTCAATTACATTCACCCAACAACGACAACTACATCTCCCCATCGACCTCGCTGCTTGACTGGTTACGGTTCTTGTTTCTCGATGCGGTAGTTGTCGTTGGCGCTCCGTTCGCGTTCTTGGTGGTGGTGGTCGGCGGGGTCGCGGTAGTTGTCGTCGGGGTTCCTTCCGTGTTCAGGGTGATGCTCGTCGGCGAAGTAGTTGTCACTGGCTCCTTTTCGGTGTCGTTGGCAGGGGTTGGCGTAGTTGTCGCTGTAGTTGTCGTCGGTGCAGCGCCTCCTTGAAGTGTGTGGTTGGCCTGGGCGTCCTCGATGCGGATGCTCTTGCCCGTCATCTCGAGAATCACCGAGTGGTGGACGAGACGATCGATCGCAGCGGCGGTCGTCATCGGATCCTTGAAGATCCGATCCCACTCGCTGAACACGAGGTTGCTGGTGATGATCACCGTGCGCCGCTCGTAGCGCTCGGCGAGAAACGTAAAGAGGACCTCCATCTCGTCGCGGTTTTGTTGAACGTAGCCGATGTCATCGAGGAGCACGGCGTCGAAGCCATCGAGGATCGCGAGCTCGTCTTCGAGTCGCAGATCGCGCTTGGCGACGAGCAGGCGTTGCACGAGCGCGAAGGTCGCGGTGAACAGCACGCGGTAGCCACGCAGGATCAGTTCGTGAGCGATGGCGCAGACGAGGTGCGTCTTGCCGCGGCCAGGATGACCGAACGCGAGCAGATTGTCGCCGCGCTCGACAAACGCACCCTCGCACAGTGTGGCGACCTGCTTGGCGACCTTGCCCGGCAGGCGTGCTCGATTCAGCGTGGCGAGCGTCTTGTCCGCGGGCAGTCCCGAGTCCTTGAGATTTCTCTCGATGCGGCGGCGCCGCCGCTCGTGGAGCTCGAGCTCGACGAGATGGTGGAGGTAGCGCTGAAAGGTCCAGCCTTCGCGCTCTGCTTGCTGTGCGATCTCCTCGGCGTGCCGGCGCACGGTCGCGAGCTTGAGCGCTCGCAGCATGATCGCGAGGGCGGCCCAGGTCTGCTCGGTCATGCGGCCGCCTGGGTCAGGAGCTCGTCGTAGGCGGCGAGGTCCGGCGCCGACTGCATCAGCATCGGCACGTCGATGCCGTCCGAGGTCGAAGCGATCAACGCCTTCACCGCAGCGGCGGTGATCGTCGCGGTCTCCGAGAGCAACACCTCGAGCGCGAGCGTGACGTCGGCTTCCACCGTGCTCGCCGCGAGGTCGAGGATCCGAAGGTACTCGAGGTCGCCCTTGGTCCCTCGGGTCGGCGTTTGAATCGCGTCGTACGCTCGACGAAACGCCACCGACGGAAACATCTCCTCGCGGTACACGTAGCGCGCGAACCCGCCGGGCTTCCGGACCAGCGACTTGATCACGTGCCGGTAGTCGATCCGACGAAGCCCGCGGCCACGCAGCCGCTCACAGCTGAGCTGCAGCTCGTCGGCAAAGTACACTTCGATCTTGTCCTCGAAGATCCACACGCGGACCCACGAACCGATCAGGCGTGACGGCACCGAGTAGCCGCATTGCTTGATCCGGATCGTGCTCCAGTCGCTCACGATCGCTTCTTCGACGACGTACTCCGGCAACTTTCTCACCACGAGCTCGCGCATCGCCGCGAGCTCTTCGCCGACACGACGTCCGCGATTCTTGTTTGCCTTGCGGGCGACCTCGTCGACGAAGACCTGCCACGCCTCCACGCTCTCGAAGTCGCGGCTGCCTCGCAGCAACAGCGCCTGCTCGAGCCGACGCTTGATCACGCCGTTGGATGCTTCGACGTCGCCGTTTTGTTCGCTCTCGCCGACCCCGATCGTCCGCGGCTTCATCCCGAGGTGCGCCATCAGCGCCACGTACTCCGCGTTGAACGGCCGCCTAGTGCCGTCGACGCGCGCGACGAGATCGTCGGCGATCCGGTGGGTCGCCGACGTCGAGTTATCGGTCTGATGCCACTCGGGCACGCGCCCGAGCTGGAACAGCGCGCGCTGGACGCCCCTGCGCAGCGCGACCATCGACTCGGACTGGCACACCGTCGCCCACTGCCAATTCGAGTACGGCAGCACCAGCACGCAGAGCATGTGCACGAACACCTGCCCGACGATCGTCACCCCGAGCTCGGCGGTGTGTGTGAAGTCCGTCTGCGCGGCCTCCCCAGGTCGATGCTGCTGTCCCAGCGAGACCTCCCGCTCGGGTCCATGCGCAGCCCGCCACCGCCGAATCCGCCGCTGCAACGTCCGCAGCTGACCATCCTCGTAGCGCTCGGGATGCTCGGTCTGCAGCGCCTCGAACAACGTCTTGGCCTCGAGCTCGGGCGCGAGCGTCAGCCGCTCGACCACCTCCTGCCAGTGCTCCTCGAACGGATCCACGCGCGTCTTCCAGTCGCGCCGTGTCGTCAGCTCCGACGGGAGCTTGCCGCCGTCGGCGTACTTGCGTGCCGTCTTGCGATCCATGCCGGCCTTCATTGCGGCCTGCCCTATGTGTCCGTGTTTGCTCATCTCCTCCATCAGTTTCCTCACTTGGGCGTCGCTCGCTGGTCGCACCTGGCCTGCCTCTCCACCGAAGTGAAGAGCACGCCGCCGACCGCCGAGGCCGCCTCAGAAATGGGGCGATGTAATTGTCGCCAGCGGGGAGATGTAACTGTCGCTCAGCAGGCAAACCGCTGATCGAAAGAAGCGGATCGAGATTGCGACCTCCGTCAGTCAGTCCGATCCTTGCCGACGTGCTCACGGAGCAACCGGAGGCCTGGAATCCTTACAAGCCCTTTCAGCTGCCCGCCG
>JBDTJD010000230.1:0-5760 GCA_039935975.1 Caldimonas sp. | reverse complement strand
CGCTCCTGCTCGCCGCCCTCTGCTTCCTCGGCGTGCTCGCGTTTCACTTTCCCGAGTACCTGACGACGCCGCAGCTGAGGAAGTCCTACAGCGTCGACGTCATGCGGCTGCTGCTCTTCTGGTCGCTCGTGCTGTCGGGCGCGCTGGCCCTCTTCAACGTCGTGATGAGCCGCGCGCGCTGGCTCGCCCTCGCCGCTTTCGTCCTCATCGGCCTGTCTCTCGCGCTCGGCGGCCACAAGGTGCCGGTCAACGACTTCGCCGACAACACACCCTACATCGGCCTCGACTGGTTCATCCTCGACCTGCTCGGCTCGACCCTGATCTTCGTGTTCATCGAGAAGCTCTTCGCGCTGCGCAAGGACCAGCCGGTCTTTCGCCCGGAATGGCAGTGCGACTTCCACCACTTCCTGGTCAATCACATGATCGTGGGTTTCGTCCTGCTCGCGACCAACCTGCTGGTGCACAAGCTCTTCGGCTGGGCCGCGCAGGACGGCATCCGCGCCTGGGTCGGCGGCCTGCCCTTCATCGTCGCGATCTTTCTGATCGTGCTCGTCGCCGACCTGGTCCAGTACTGGACGCATCGCGCGTACCACGAGGTGCCGACGCTCTGGCGGCTGCATGCCGTGCACCACAGCGTCAAGAGCATGGACTGGCTCGCCGGTTCGCGCCAGCACATCCTCGAGCTGATCATCACCCGTACGCTCGTGCTGGCACCGATCTACGTGCTCGGCTTCAGCAAGGAAGTGATCGACGCGTACATCGTCATCGTCGGCTTCCAGGCGGTGTTCAACCACGCGAACGTGAGCGTGCGGCTCGGGCCGCTGCGCTACCTGATCGTGACGCCGAACTTCCATCATTGGCACCACTCGGCCGACACCGAAGGGATCGATCGCAACTACGCCGCCCACTTCGCCTTCATCGACTACGCCTTCGGAACCGCCCACAAGGCCGAGCGCAAGTGGCCGGACGGCTACGGCGTCGTCGGCGACTACGTGCCCAACGGCTTCCTGAAGCAGCTCGCCTTCCCGTTCGTCTGGAAGGGCTGAGGGCGCGGCGTCCGTCGCGTGCATTTCGACGTCGCGATCGTCGGCGCGGGCGCCGCCGGCCTTCATTGCGCCGCAATGGCCGGGCAGCTCGGCCTCTCGGTCGTGCTCGTCGACCATGCCGAGAAGATCGCCGAGAAGATCCGCATCTCGGGCGGCGGGCGCTGCAACTTCACCAACATCGACGTCGGTCCGGCGAACTTCGACTCGGCCAATACCGACTTCTGTCGCTCGCCGCTGGCCCGCTACACGCCGCGCGACTTCATCGACCTGGTCGAGCGGCACGGCATCGCCTGGCACGAGAAGCACAAGGGCCAGCTCTTCTGCGACGGCTCGAGCGCCGCGATCGTCTCGATGCTGCTCGCCGAGTGCGGCGCCGGCGGCGTCGTGCGCCGGCAGCCGTGCCGCGTCGAGGCGGTCCGTGTCGCCGGGATCGGCTTCGAGCTGGACACGGCGCTCGGGCCGATCGTCGCCCGCCGCCTCGTCGTCGCCACCGGGGGCCTGTCGATCCCGAAGATCGGCGCCAGCGATTGGGGCCATGTCCTGGCGCGCCGGCTCGGACACCGGCTCGTCGACGTCCGGCCCGGGCTCGTCCCCTTCACCTGTTCGGGGACGTCGTGGAGCCGCTTCGAGGCGCTGGCGGGGGTTTCGCTGCCGGTCAGGGTCGAGGCGGGGAGCGGCACAGGGCGGACCGCGTTCGACGACGACCTCCTTTTCACGCACCGCGGCCTGAGCGGGCCCGCCGCGCTTCAGGCGTCGACGTACTGGCGCGCCGGGGAACCCGTGAGGATCGATCTCGCACCGGATGACGACCTGTCCACCCTCCTCGGCAGCGCGAAGGCGACGCGGCGAAAGCTCGGCGCCGTCCTCGCCGAGGTGCTGCCGCGCCGGCTTGGCGAAGCCTGGCTCGAGGCGACCGACGCCGAACGACCCGTCGCCGAGGTGCGCGACCGCGATCTCGCCGACCTCGCCGCCAAGCTCAAGCGGTGGAGCGTGCGGCCCGACGGCACCGAGGGCTACCGCAAGGCGGAGGTCACCGCCGGAGGCGTCGACACCCGCGACCTCGACTCGCGCAGCCTGGAGAGTCGGCTCGTGCCGGGACTGCATTTCATTGGCGAGGTCGTCGACGTCACCGGCTGGCTCGGCGGATACAACTTCCAGTGGGCCTGGGCGAGCGCGGCTGCCTGCGCCCGGGCGTTGGCGGCAGATTGCCCCACCGGGCGTGGCGGGCTATAATCTTCGTTTACCCGAAATACCGCCGGTCAGGCCGGCAACTCAGAATGACTACTGTTCGCGTCAAGGAAAACGAGCCTTTCGATGTCGCTCTTCGCCGCTTCAAGCGCACGATCGAGAAGCTCGGGCTCCTGACGGACCTGCGTGCGCGCGAGTTCTACGAGAAGCCCACAGCCGAACGCAAGCGCAAGAAGGCGGCGGCCGTGAAGCGTCACTTCAAGCGCGTGCGCAGCATGCAGCTGCCGAAGAAGCTGTTCTGACGCTCTGCACCGGCAAGGCCCGAAGCCCGCGCTCGCGGGCTTCGTCGCTTCTGCCGGGCCGATGAAGGATCCGGGATGAGCCTGAAAGACCAGATCACCGACGACATGAAGACCGCGATGCGCGCCAAGGATGCGCCTCGCCTGCTGACGATCCGCGGCCTGCTCGCGGCGCTCAAGCAGCGCGAGGTCGACGAGCGCATCACGCTCGACGACGGCGCGGTCGTGGCGATCGTCGACAAGCTCGTCAAGCAACGCAAGGATTCGATCCAGCAGTTCACCGCCGGCGGCCGCCAGGATCTGGTCGACAAGGAGCAGGCCGAACTGCAAGTGCTCGAGGCCTACCTGCCGGCGCGACTCGGCGCCGACGCGATCGCCGCTGAAGTCGCCGCGATCGTCGCCGAGATCGGCGCGAGCGGCCCGGCCGACATGGGCAAGGTCATGGCTGCGGCGAAAGCCCGCTTTGCGGGTCGGGCAGAGATGGGCGCGGTCTCGGCAGCCGTGAAGGCGGCGCTGACGCGCCCGCTCGCCTGAGACGCACCCCATGACGCTCGCAACGCAACACCTCTCCGACGCCATCGCCGTCGCCGCCCAGCTCGAGCCGCAGACGATGGCCGAGGTGGCCGCGGCCGGATTTCGCAGCGTCATCAACAACCGTCCTGATTTCGAGGGTGGCCCGGACCAGCCCACCTCGGCAAGCATCGAGGCGGCGGCGCGTGCGGCGGGACTGGCCTACGCATGGCTCCCGGTCGCCCCGAGCGTGCAGAGCGCCGAAGACATCGCCCGGTTCGCCGCCTTGCTCGCGAGCCTGCCGGGGCCTGTCCTCGCGTTCTGCCGCACCGGCACGCGATCGGCCAAGTTGGTGCGCGCCGCCACCGTCGCCTAAGCCGTACATCGGCCCGGCGCGGTCCCTAGCGCAAACACGCAGGGTCGGCGCGAACGGCGCTCCATAGAATCGGCGGCGCCTCGCGCGGGGTCCGCCCGGCGAGCCCTCGATTCCCTTCGCCGGAGAGCCTGTGGCGCCTCTTATCACGCTTTCGCGGCTCATCGATCGGTTCAGCGAATTCGTCGGCCGCTGGGTCTCCTGGCTGGTCCTGGCGGCGGTCGTGATCAGCGCCGGCAACGCCATCGTCCGCAAGATCTTCGACCAGAGCTCGAACGGCCTGCTCGAGATCCAGTGGTACCTCTTCGCCGCCGTGTTCCTTCTTGCGGCCGGCTACACGCTGCAGCGCCAGGAGCACGTCAAGATCGACGTCATCTACGGCCGCTTCAGCAAGCGCACGCAGATCTGGATCGACATCTTCGGCATCTGCTTTTTCCTGATGCCGTTCGTGGTCGTCGTGATCAACCTGTCGTGGCCCCTCGTGGTGCGGGCCTACAACATGCACGAGATGTCGAACAACGCCGGGGGACTGGTGCGCTGGCCGGTGTTCGCGCTGCTGCCGGCGGGCTTCCTCCTGCTCGGCATCCAGGCCATTTCCGAGCTGATCAAGCGGATCGCCTTCCTGCGCGGCCTGATCCCCGATCCGACCGGCCGCCACGTCGCCAAGAGCGCCGAGCAGGAGCTTGCCGAGTTCCTCGCCCAAGGACACGCGCCGAGCGCGTCCGCGACGCTGCACGGCAAGTCAGCGAAATGATGCATTTCATCGCCTCCAACATGGCGCCGATCATGTTCGGCAGCCTGGTCGTCTTCCTGCTGATCGGCTATCCGGTCGCCTTCTCGCTGGCGGCGTGCGGCCTGTTCTTCGGCTTCGTCGGCGTCGAGATGGGCATCATGCCGGAGGCGCTCCTGCAGGCGTTGCCGCTGCGCATCTTCGGGATCATGCAGAACGACACGCTGCTGGCGATCCCGTTCTTCACTTTCATGGGCCTGATCCTCGAGCGCTCGGGCATGGCCGAGGACCTGCTCGACACCATCGGGCAGCTGTTCGGGCCGATCCGCGGTGGCTTGGGCTTTGCCGCCATCCTGGTCGGCGCGATGCTTGCCGCCACCACCGGCGTCGTCGCCGCGTCGGTGATCTCGATGGGCCTGATCTCGCTGCCGATCATGCTTCGCTATGGCTACGACCGGCGCCTCGCCACCGGCGTCATCGCCGCGTCGGGAACGCTCGCTCAGATCATCCCGCCCTCGCTGGTGCTGATCGTCCTGGCCGACCAGCTCGGCAAGAGCGTCGGCGATTTCTACAAGGGAGCCTTCCTCCCCGGCTTCATCCTCACCGCCATCTACCTCGGCTACGTCGCGGTGCTGTCGCTGATCAAGCCGTCGATGGCGCCGGCCTTGCCGAAGGAAGCCCGGACGATCAAGGAAGACGACGGCTCGGCCGGCTTGCGCTCGCTCGGCGTGCTCACCGTCGTGGCCGTCTGCGCCGCGGTGCTGTTCGCGAAATCGCGCCCGCAGGGCACGCCCACCGACGAGATCGTCGTCACCGCGATGTGCGTCGGCATCGGCGTGGCGTTCGTCCTCGCAGTGGCCAACCGCGCGTTCAAGCTGAAGCTGCTCTCGCGCATGGCCGAGCGCGTCACCTTCGTCCTGATCCCGCCGCTGGCGCTGATCTTCCTCGTCCTCGGCACGATCTTCCTGGGCATCGCGACGCCGACCGAGGGCGGCGCGATGGGCTCGGTCGGCGCACTGGCGATGGCCATCTCGCGCCGGCGCCTCAGCATGCGCCTCTTGCGCCAGGCGATGGACAGCACGACCAAGCTGTCCTCGTTCGTGCTGATGATCCTGGTCGGCTCGACGACCTTCAGCCTGTCGTTCCAGGCGGTCGACGGCGCGATCTGGGTCGAGCACCTGCTCACCAGCCTGCCCGGCGGCCAGCTGGGATTCCTGATCGTCGTCAACCTGTTGATCTTCTTCCTCGCCTTCTTCCTCGACTTCTTCGAGCTGGCCTTCATCATCGTGCCGCTGGTCGGCCCGGTGGCGGCCAAGCTCGGCATCGACCTCACCTGGTTCGGGGTGCTGCTGGCGATCAACATGCAGACCTCGTTCATGCACCCGCCGTTCGGCTTCGCCCTCTTCTATCTGCGCAGTGTCGCGCCGCTCGAGGACTACGACGACAAGGTCACCGGCAAGCGGATCGGCAAGGTGACCACGGGCGACATCTATCGCGGCGCGATCCCGTTCGTGATCATCCAGGTCGTGATGGTCGCCGTCGTCATCTTCGTGCCGCAGATCGTCACCGGCAACCTGGACAAGCCGGTCTCGATCGACGTCGACAAGGCGTTCC
>JBDTJD010000229.1:0-6957 GCA_039935975.1 Caldimonas sp. | reverse complement strand
CGAAGAGCGTCGCACCCGCGATCGCGCGCCGGGTCAAGGCCGCCGACAAGCGGATCATCAACGGCGCGACCGACGTCAACCAGCTCGTCCCGTTCAAGTACAAGTGGGCGTGGGAGAAGTACCTCGCCACCTGCGCGAATCACTGGATGCCGCAAGAGGTCAACATGTCGCGCGACATCGCGACCTGGAAGGACCCGAACGGATTGACCGAAGACGAGCGCCGGATCGTCAAGCGCAACCTCGGCTTCTTCGTCACCGCCGATTCGCTCGCCGCGAACAACATCGTCCTGGGCACCTATCGCCACATCACGGCGCCCGAGTGCCGCCAGTTCCTCCTGCGCCAGGCGTTCGAGGAAGCGATCCACACTCACGCCTATCAGTACATCGTCGAGTCGCTCGGTCTCGACGAGAGCGAGATCTTCAACGCCTACAACGAAGTCCAGTCGATCCGCGACAAGGACGAGTTCCTGATCCCGTTCATCACGGCGATCATGGACCCGCACTTCCACACCGGCACGCCGGAGACCGATCGCACGCTGCTGAAGTCGCTGATCGTCTTTGCCTGCCTGATGGAGGGTCTCTTCTTCTACGTCGGCTTCACGCAGATCCTCGCGCTCGGCCGGCAGAACAAGATGACCGGCGCGGCCGAGCAGTACCAGTACATCCTGCGCGACGAGTCGATGCACTGCAACTTCGGCATCGACCTCATCAACCAGATCAAGGCCGAGAACCCGCACCTGTGGACGGCCGAGTTCAAGGCCGAGATCAAGGCGCTGTTCGAGCGTGCCGTCGAGCTCGAGTACCGCTACGCCGAAGACACCATGCCGCGCGGCGTGCTCGGCATGAACGCATCGATGTTCAAGGGCTATCTGCGCTACATCGCCAACCGGCGTGCGACGCAGATCGGCCTGCAGGAGCTCTTCCCGAACGAGGAAAACCCGTTCCCGTGGATGAGCGAGATGATCGATCTGAAAAAGGAGCGCAATTTCTTCGAGACACGCGTCATCGACTACCAGACCGGTGGTGCGCTGTCTTGGGAGTGAAGCCGTCGCGCGAACCAGGCGTCGGCATTTGAGAGATCAAGATTTGCAGGTTCACAGAGCGGCGACGACGAGCGCTGCCAGCCTGCTTCCCGATTCATCGTACTGGGCGCCCCTCCTGGGCAGTTCGGGCGGTGAATAGCCACTGGTCGACGACGCGTCGAAAGCCGGTGGTTCCTTTGTAACTTGATCAAGGAGAAACGTGATGGCAACTGCGAAAAAGGCCGCCAAGAAGGCGCCGGCGAAGAAGATGGCGATGAAGAAGTCGCCGGCCAAGAAGGCTGCGAAGAAGGCACCCGCCAAGAAGGCTGCCAAGAAGTCGCCCGCCAAGAAGGCCGCCAGGAAGTCGCCGGCCAAGAAGGCCGCCAGGAAGTCGCCGGCCAAGAAGGCCGCGAAGAAGTCCGCGAAGAAGGCGCCTGCCAAGAAGAAGGCTGCGAAGAAGGCGCCTGCGAAGAAGAAGGCTGCGAAGAAGTCGTCTGCCAAGAAGGCGGCCAAGAAGGCGCCTGCGAAGAAGGCGGCCAAGAAGGCGCCTGCCAAGAAGGCGTCAGCCAAGGCTGCGCCGGTCGCCAAGAAGGCCATGGCTGCTCCGGCAGCTGCGGCTGCCCCGGCGATGCCTGCGAAGACTTCGCTCAGTCCGCAAGCGGCTTGGCCGTTTCCGACTGGCAGCAAGCCCTGATAGACGCCTCGGCGTCTGTCATCAGCCCGGCTTCGGCCGGGCTTTTTTATTCCGCGAGGATCTGGGTGTCGGCGAAGCCTTGCGCGGCGACGATCGGCACGAAGCCGGAGTCGGGCGAAGGAACGCGTTCGGCGGCCTGGCGCTCTTCCTCGAGTCGCACAGCGCGCTGGCGCGCCGCAACCTGGCTCTCGCTCGCGCTGCGCTGCTGCGACTTCAGCTCGGTCTTGAGTTGCTCGACCTGGCGCCGCGCCTGCAGCGTCTGATCGCGCGAGAACGCCCGCTCCTTGTCGCTTTTCGCCTGGCGGTGGGCGGCCGCCTGAAGCTTTCTCCCGTACCACCAGTGGCAGGCCGCCCAGGTCAGGAGGCAGGCGACGATGACGGCAGCCGATGTGGCCATCGTGAGCGCGACGTCATGGCGAAAGTTCATGGGCACACTTCGGAAGACGGACGCGAAACTTGAGATCGCTCAGGCACCTCGTTTCGCGAACGTGACATCCAGCACATGATTCTGGCCGCCGCGGCTGGCGATCTTGAGCGCGCCGAGGCGGTTGCCGAGGCGCGCGCACTCCACCAGGGACCAGCCCCGCTCGAGACCGAAGAGCATGGCGGCGCGGAAGGCGTCGCCGCAGCCTGTCGGATCGACGACCTCGGTCGCGGCAATGCCCGCAACGACCGTCTTCAGCCCCTGTTGCCAGACCTCGCACCCTTGCGCGCCAAGCGTGACGATGACGCCTTCGAGATGCGAGCGCGACATCTCCTCGACGGAGCGGCCGGTGCGGTCGGCGAGCATCTGCGCCTCGTAGTCGTTGACGGCAAGCCAGCGGGCACGATCGACGAATTCGCGCAGCTCTGCGCCGTCGAACATCGGCAGACCCTGGCCCGGGTCGAAGATGAACGGGATCTTCGCGTCGCTCAGCTGGCGAGAGTGCTCGAGCATCGCGTCGCGACCGTCGGGCGCGATGATGGCAAGACCGATGCCGGTGCCCGCAGGCACCGGGGTGTGGTGCGCCGACTGCATCGCGCCGGGATGGAAGGCGGTGATCTGGTTGTTGTCGCGGTCGGTGATGATGAACGCCTGGGCGGTGAAGCTGTCGGCGACGGCGCGCACGTGCTCCGTGGTCGCACCCCATGAGCGCAGCCTCGCGAGGTACTCGTCGCCGTCGCTGCCGACCGCGGCCAGCACGATCGGCTCGCCGCCGAGGCGCGCCAGGTTGTAGGCGATGTTTCCGGCGCAGCCACCAAATTCGCGGCGCAGCGTCGGCACGAGGAACGACACGTTCAGGACGTGCAGCTGGTTCGGCATGATCTGGTCGGCGAAGCGACCGGAAAAGGTCGCGATGCTGTCGAAGGCGAGCGATCCACACACGAGGGCGGCCATGAATTCTCCGGGTCGTCGCGGCCAGGCCGCGGGGTTCAGGGGTAGAAGATCTCGACGGTATAGCCGACGACCGAGGGCGTCCCGGCACTGAGCGTGACCTGCAGCGCCGCATCACCGCCGGGCGGCAGCACGTCGGCAGCGCGGAAGTCCTGGGGCGACAGCGCGCGTCGCGCGACCAGCCGGCCCTGTCCGTCGGTGAGCGTGAGGTCGATCGAGGGCATCGCAAGCGCCAGGGCGCTGCGGCTCTTGAGGTTCACGGCAAGCACGAATGCGTCCTGGCCGGTGGCGCGCGTCAGCGCCGTGCTGTCGACGATGACCTCGTCGATGCGACGGGGCCTCTGCAGCGTGCAGCCGACGAGATCGCACCACGCGACAAGCGGCGCGCGCAGCGACGGGTACTGCGCCGCCAGTGCGTCGCGCCCGTGATTCACGACCTGCAAGACGAGGACGAGAACGGCCAGCGCCGACGCCGCGCCGAGCGCGCTGCGCATTCCGGCGCTGCGCCACATCGCCTGGCGTTCCGCGCGGCGCAGGAAGTCGGGCCGCGTCGCAACCTCGAGCGGTAGCATGCCGGCGTCGGTCGACGGCAGCATGAGCGTCTCGTCTTCCGCGACGGCGGCGTTCTCGGCGAAGAGATCGGAGTCGAAGCGCGCGTCCGAGAACTCGACGCGGTCGCGGGAGACGACCTGTCCGGCCGGCTTCGGGGCGCTCTCGGCGCGGCGGCGCGGGCCGAAGAGGTGGGCGTCGATCGGGTCGGCGAGCAGCTGGCCCAGGTTCGAGGTCGGGCCTTCGTCGTTGTCGTCGAGCTCGTCGTACTCGGCGGGTGCTGGCGGTCCATGCGCGCCGTCGGGCAGCGACGTCTCCGGCGTGGGCGTCACGGCGGGCGCTGGCAGGTCCTCCCAGCCGGCATTCAGCTCGCGGCCGAGGTCGAACAACCCCTCGAGCGCGTTGAAGACCGCATCGCACTGACCGCACCGCACCCAGCCCTCCGAGATCTTGAGCTGGTCCTGGACGACCCGAAACGAAGTCCCGCAGGCGGTGCAGCGCGTCGCCAGACTCATCGCGAAATCATGCCGCGCGACCTGCGTGCAGCGTGCCGGTCATGAGCGCCCAGCCGTCGTCCTCGGCCCAGACGTCGAGGTCGAGCCACGGTCGATAGGCCGCGCACAGCTCGTCGGCCTGACGCGCGAGGATGCCCGACAGAACGAGTCGGCCTCCGCCGGCGAGGCGATGCGACAGGAGCGGCGCCAGCAGTGTCAGCGGCGCGGCGAGGATGTTGGCGACCACGAGGTCGTAGGGTCCGACCGCGTCGTCGGGCGCGGCACAGCGGACGGCGGCATCGTTGGCGCGCGCGTTGGACTCGGTCGCCTCGACGGCAGCAGGATCGATGTCGACGGCGTCGATGTGCCCGGCGCCGAACTTTGCCGCGGCGATCGCGAGCACGCCCGAGCCGCATCCGTAGTCGAGCACCCGCGCCCACCCACCGTCCGCCGCGGCGATCCAGCGCAGGCACATCCGCGTTGTCGGGTGGGTGCCGGTGCCGAAGGCGCGGCCGGGATCGAGCCGGATCACCGTGGTTGCGCCTGCGGGCACCTGGGACCACGTCGGCACGATCCAGAACGTCGGCGTCACTTCGCAGGGGCCGAACTGCGCCTGCGTGAGGCGGACCCAGTCGCGATCGGCGACAGCGGCAATCGAGAGGACGCGGGCGCCGGTCTCCGGCCCGGCCGCGATCAGCGCGGCCGCCGCGCGGGTCGCGGCCGGCTCGTCCTCGAAGAGCGCATCCACCCGGGCGCGCTTCCAGGTGGCCGTCGACGTGACGCCGGGCTCGTCGAAGACCGGCTGCTCGGCCTCGGTGCCGGCATCGGCGTCCTCGACCGAGGCCGAGAGCGCATCGAGGTCATCCGAGAGAAATTCGCAGACGGCGTCGACCGACGCGGCCGGCACCAGGAGCATGAGGGCGTGCATCGCGCGCCCCGGCTCAGCGCTTGTGCTGATCGAGCCACCCTTCGAGGTAGTGGATGCTCGTTCCACCCTCGATGAACTTGGCGTCGACCATCAGCTCGCGGTGCAACGGGATGTTCGTGAGGATGCCTTCGACGACGGTCTCCGAAAGCGCGATCCGCATCCGCGCGAGCGCCTGCTCTCGTGTGTCGCCATGGACGATGATCTTGCCGATCATCGAGTCGTAATTGGGCGGCACGACGTAGTTGGTGTACGCGTGCGAGTCGACGCGCACGCCCGGGCCGCCCGGCGCGTGCCACATCGTCACCTTGCCCGGCGAAGGCGTGAACTTGTACGGATCTTCGGCGTTGATCCGGCACTCGATGGCATGGCCCCGGCAGGCCACCTGGCGCTGCGCGATCGGCAATTTTTCGCCGGCCGCGATCCGGATCTGCATCTGGACGATGTCGATGCCGGTCACCCATTCGGTCACCGGGTGCTCGACCTGTACGCGCGTGTTCATCTCGATGAAGAAGAACTCGCCGTTCTCGTACAGGAACTCGAACGTGCCGGCGCCGCGATAGCCGATCTTCTTGCAGGCGGCGACGCAGCGCTCGCCGATCTTCTCGATGACACGGCGCGCGATCCCGGGCGCCGGCGCCTCCTCGATGATCTTCTGGTGACGGCGCTGCATGGAGCAGTCGCGCTCGCCGAGCCAGATCACGTTCTTGTGGGTGTCGGCGAGGATCTGGATCTCGATGTGACGCGGGTTCTGGAGGAACTTCTCCATGTAGACGGCCGGATTGCCGAACGCGGCGCCCGCTTCGGCGCGGGTCGTCTGCACCGCCGAGAGAAGGGCCGCCTCGGTGTGGACGACGCGCATGCCGCGTCCACCGCCACCACCGGCCGCCTTGATGATCACCGGATAGCCGATCGCGCGAGCGGCGCGAATCGCTTCCTTGGGGTCATCCGAGAGCGCACCTTCGGAGCCCGGCACGCACGGCACGCCCGACTTGATCATCGCCTGCTTGGCGGAGACCTTGTCGCCCATGATCCGGATCGCTTCGGGGGTCGGACCGATGAAGGTGAACCCGCTGCGCTCGACGCGCTCGGCGAAATCGGCGCTCTCGGCGAGGAAGCCGTAGCCGGGATGGATCGCCTCGGCGTCGGTGACCTCCGCCGTCGCGATGATCGCCGGCATGTTGAGATAGCTCTGTGCGGAAGGAGCCGGCCCGATGCAGACCGCCTCGTCGGCCAGCTTCACGTACTTCGCGTCACGGTCGGCCTCCGAGTACACGATGACCGACTTGACGCCGAGCTCGCGGCAGGCGCGCTGGATGCGCAGGGCGATCTCGCCCCGGTTGGCGATCAGGATCTTCTTGAACATCGTCACGACCGGTGCACGGTTCGATCGGTCGGGTCCGAGGGCGGGTGGCTCGCGGCTTTCATTCGATGACGAAGAGCGGCTGCCCGAACTCCACCGCCTGGCCGTTCTCGCACAGGATCTCGCGGATCGTGCCGGCGACGTCGGCCTCGATCTCGTTCATGATCTTCATGGCCTCGATGATGCAGACCGGATCGCCGACCTTGACGACGCTGCCGACCTCGATGAAGGCGTCGGAGCCCGGGCTGGCCGATCGATAAAAGGTTCCGACCATGGGCGACTTCACGGTATTGGCCGCCTCCACCGCCGGCTCAAGCTCGCGCGTCAGGGGCGCAACGACCGGTCCATACCCGGTCGCCGGCGCAAAGCCGGCCGGCCCGGCCGCCACGGCCATGGGCGCGGTCGCCTTGACGATCCGGACCTTTCCATCGGCCTCGGCGATCTCGAGTTCCGAGATGTTCGATTCCGAGACCAGGTCGATCAGCGTCTTCAGTTTTCTCAGGTCCATCGGGTCCCAATCAAGATTCGCGCGCCA